>QHXA01000522.1 GCA_003222755.1 Acidobacteriota bacterium | reverse complement strand
TCCAGGAGCATCAGAGTGGGAATTCTTGCACCACTGTTTGTCGAAGGGAAGAATGAAAGAACTGGCGCAAGCCGTAAAGCACAATTTCACGCGTCAATGAGAGATGTCTTCTACGGCGTCGTCATCGTCATCTTCAACCGCTTAGGCTCGAGCGATGATTTCTCAAGGTACTCTCGCCGGATTGACGCGAGCGATTTCTTGGTGTTGGGATCTACTAGGCAGAAGCCCCAACCGTTTGTGGCGCGCGTCCGCAAGTAATATCCAGCCCCAGATGGTGTCTCGAAGACTTGCCCATCGACCTCAATGCGTCCATCAGAAAGGATTCGGCCTGTGCGATCTCGGAGTTCTGGTTGTTTTGGGACGATCGTCTGACCTGCATTGATCAAGCCGGCTGATAACAGATCCGCCAAACAACCGAATGGAAGCTCAGTGTCGTATTACGTACAGTGGAGGACTTATGTCCAGCCGGCACAGGCCAGATATCAACGATTCTTTTGATCAGATCCTCAGTCCGTTGTGTGATTGAATCATCCGTCCATCCGTCAGGTGAGAACGAGTCCAGGTCACGATTGAGAAGCAGAACGTCATGCTTTCTGAGGGCTTCCCTCTTTCCGTTTTGGCCAGCCCATAGACCATTGGACACAGCGCCATTCAGTTTGGCGGTCAATAAAGTCAGGTTTCCTAACGTATGGATGCGCTGAGCGCGTTCGTGGACAGTACCTGATTTTGGTGGTGGCCATGATGCTTCCCAGCTTTGAGGCATGATGTGTTCGATCCAAAACGTATTTCGGCGAACACGCATCCCAGCATATTCTTTTCCACCTGAAACCCTGAGGTGCAATTCCGAGCTGCGGCGCGCGGCGGAACTATCGACCGACTGCAACTGGTGCTTCCCTTATCATGTCTTCGGTGAGAGGCCTGTCCGGGTGCATTAGAAAAGATAAGGCCGCGCCGAACAACATCAGCGCCATTGAGCCCATGAATGGCCAGGTCCAATGGCCGGTCTTATCGACGATGTAACCGAAAACTACGGGCGAAACGATTGCCGCAAGTGCGGAGCCGGTATTCATCATGCCACTGGCCGTTCCGGAATACTTGGGTGCGATGTCCATCGGGATGGCCCACATGGGTCCTATTGTGAATTCAGCGCAGAAGAAGCCGGCGCTGAGTGCGAGCGCCACCAGTTTCAGGTCGTGCGTGAAGAGAATCGGAATCAGCGAGACGCAGCACAGCACCATCATTACCGCGACGAGATTCCGCCGCGCGATGTTAAGGTTTTTCGTCTTTTCAAGCAGCCTGTCGCTGACGATTCCGCCCAGCGTGTCGCCTAGTACGCCCGAGAAAAAGACGCCGGAAGCAAATAAAGCGGACCTTTGAAGGTCGAGATGATACTCGTTTTTGAAGAATGATGGGATCCAGCTCAGAAACAGCCACAGCGTCCATCCATAGCAGAAATAGACCACGATTACAGGAGTCATCCGCAAGCCCAGCCGCTTCCATGGCACTTTTACTCCGCCTTTGCCTGCGGCGTAAGGCGGAAGAGTTGCAATTTCTTGTGGAGTGATTGATTTGTGCCGGTTGGGGTCGTCCCTGAAGTACAAGCCCCACGCCAGTGCCCAAAACAGGCTCACGATGCCGACCGCGATGAACGATCCTCGCCACGAGATCGCAGCGATCAAGGTGGCTATCAGCCAAGGCGTGATGGAATTACCCAAGCGCGAAAACGCATGCGTGATGCCCTGAGCGAACCCGCGTTTCGACTTCGGCATCCAGTACGACATCGCCCGCGTTGCAGTGGGGAACGTAGCGCCTTCACCAAAGCCCAAGACGACGCGAGCGATGAACATCATGACGATGCCGTGAACCAAACCCGTCATGATCGTCGCAATGGCCCAAATAACACCGCATATGGTGAGCGCTAGCCGCGGCCCAAACTTGTCGGCCACCCACCCACCGCTAATTTGGAACAGCAGATATGGGTAGGCAAACGCCGAAAAAATCAGGCCCGCCTGCGTCTTCGTGAGCGGTATGTCTTTTAGGAATTCGTTCGACGCCATTGCGGTGCTGATGTTTACCCGGTCGAGATAAGTAAGGAAGTACATCAGACAGAGCAGGCCCAGAACGATATTTGTGGCTCGAAGTAAATTGGCGCGCATGACCCGGTATCATGTGCCGCTTTGTGGCGGCAGGCAAGTTCATTCGAGTCTATTCTTCCTACTCCTGAGAAATAGCCGTCGGGTGCGGCTGAACCTGAGTTTTGAGTTCCCGGTCGCTAACTGCTAGTTAGGGCGGAGCGCGATTTGGGCTTTCGGCAACAATCGAAATTTCTCCGCCCAATCGATTTTCGCAGTCATTTGCATGACGAGGAACAACGTCACAACTGCGCCAATCGTGATCGCCAGTCCTGTAAACCCTTTGAAGAAGAACGCGTAGGAAAAAAGCACCAGAAAAACAAATTGGGCAATGCCGGCTTCAACGAGCGCAAACCGCGGGTTCACGACGAGCCGCAAGTAAGTCACGAGCAGGAAAATGGAAACCGCAGAACTGATAAGGAAGCTCCAGTGAATAGAAAGATGATCGACCAGATACGCCAGCAGCAGATGAAAGGCAAAGAACGCCGCAGCCAGGAAAAAATAATTCATTGGATGAAGATTGATGTCGCGCATCGTCGTGATGATAAACAGGAGGAAAAAGAAGAACAACAAGGATACCGGAGCAAAGAAACTGATTTGTCCCGCGAGGGGGCCGGGCTGGAGCTTGGCAGGCATTTCCATTGCGATCGGGTACGAGGTGACAAGGTTGTCATAGTTCCACGTCAGCTTCCATCCGTTAGCGGTTTCCTGACGCACTGTGGGAGAGAGCGTGTTTTCCGGAAAATCGATATCTTTGAAATCCGTCGTCATCTCCAAACTGAAATTGCGAGCTTGCGCGGGTTGCCCGCCGAAGGTGTACGCCCAGCGGTCGAGACCCTGTGAGCGATACTTGATCGCCACCTGAGTGGATCCACCGGCGGCTACATTTTTTGAGGCAGTCAAACTTCCCGTTCCTTCCAGATTCCCGGACGGCTCGCCATCTATCGTGAATACGAGTCCATCGTATGTGGCCTGTGCAGCTGGATACGCCAAAGCGAAACGAATGAGCCGCTCTTCATTCGCTGGATTGCGGAATGTGTAGACTGCATCGAACCGGACCTGGTACGTGCTGAACCACAGGAGGCCTTTCTGTCGATAATCCAGATGAATGTCGGCATTGATTTTCGATGCATCCAGGGGTACTGGATGATCGATGGTCGTTTCAATCACTCGTTCGATCTCTTTACCGTTTTCAATCGCCTTTTCCGTTTTGGTCCCGCGTTCCTGGTAAAACGCCGATGGCGTCTTCTGTTCGTGGGCCGAACCCCAGGTGTTCGCGACCTTGCTTCTCAGACCTTCGGCAGGAACTGAAGAACGGTACAGGATTGTTGAGCCGAGAAAGATCCACGCCAAACTTGTGCAGAAGAAGATGAATGTGATCGCGACGATTTTTCTGAACATGGCACGCATCGTACCACCGTTCTCTCTGTAATACAAAGTACTTTGTTAAGTATCCTCCATTTTGCGCACGCCGTAGGCGTGTCAGGCAATTAGCCGGAAGTTAAGCGAGCGGGAGCGAGCGCAACCCCCGGTTGTCTGAAACCAAAAACAGCCGCACGCTGGAAAGGGTGCGATGAGTCCTCGACACCCCTTCAGGGTGCGGATTCCGGAGTTCTCGACGTATTCCAGGGGTACGCAAAAAACGCGCACCCTGGCTAATTTCCTAGCACCGCTCCGCGGTGCGCTTGCATGCCTGCGGCGTGCGCAAAATGGAGAAACCTCAGCGCGGTGGCTAAAGCTGGCGCCTACATTAACGCGGCAAGGTGGCTTCGCACGGAGTCCCCGAGCAGGTCCAGGTTGTAGCCGCCCTCCAGCAAACCGACGACGCGTCCGGAAGCGTGTTTTTCTGCCATCCGTAAGACTTCCTTAGTCATTTCGGAAAAATCCGAGTCTTCGAGCATCAAGCCGCCCAGAGGATCGCCGCGCCGCGAATCGAAGCCTGCGGAAACGACGATCAGGTCGGGTGGAAATCGTTGCTCGATATTGTGAAGAGCATCCGTAAACGCCTGGCGATGCTCGCGAGCGGCAGTCCCAGCGCGCAGTGGTACGTTGAGAGTGAATCCTTCGCCTTTACCCGCTCCGCGCTCGTCTTTCGAGCCGGTTCCCGGATAGTACGGATACTGATGTGTGGAGAAGTAAAACACCGAGGGATCATTCCAGAAGATTTCTTGAGTGCCGTTGCCGTGATGCACATCCCAATCGATGATCAGCACGCGCTCAACGGCGTATTTTGCCTGTGCGTACCGTGCGGCAATGGCCGCATTGTTGAACAGACAAAATCCCATCGCGGTCGTAATCGTCGCGTGATGGCCCGGCGGCCGAATCAATCCGAAAGCGCGACCGCCTTCCTCGCCCATTGCGGCATCAACGGCAGTAACTGCGGCTCCGGCTGCGAGCCGCGCAACTTCAAACGATTCCGGACTGATACGTGTATCTACATCCAGATACGCTTCACCGTGGTCGCAGGCGGACTGGATCTGAAGAATCAGATCTTCGCGGTGGCAGCGTGCGATGTCCTCGTTTGTGGCAGCATGCGGCACACAGCGAACGAGCTTGCTCGAAAGCTCTTCATCGTCATTGAGGGCGCGCATGATCGCTTGCAGGCGACGTGCGTTTTCGGGATGGATTCCTGTATCGTGCTTCAGATATAGCGGATCGTAGATGAGATGAATGGGCATTATCGTGAAATCATATCCTCGCTTTGGGAATCAGGTGCACCGCCGAAGCTTTGAATACCGCGAAAACTTCCGCGCCTTCGACCAACGCTAAATCTGCGACCGCTTGTCGCGTGACGAGTGCAACCAGATCAAACCCGACATTAACGACTACCTTCGTGAGAACACCGGCCGGCGCAATTTCTGCAATGATGCCGCGGAGATGGTTTCGGGCGCTGCTTTGTTCGGCGCGGCCTTTTTCGAGCGTGACGTCCTCGGCGCGAATGCAAACGTAGAAGTCGACGTCATCGCCGCCGGGATCGGCGGCAATCAGCTGTGCGGATCCGACATGAAGCAATGCAGTACCGGCTTCATGGCGTTCGATGTGCCCCGCCACAACCGTTTCAACGCCCACGGCTGCTGCAACTTCCCGATGCTGCGGCCGCGTGAAGACTTCCTGCGGTGGTCCTGTCTGTAAAACGCGCCCTTGGCTCATCACCAGCATTTCATCGCCGAGCGTGAGCGCATCCACCCAATCATGTGTGACTACGATGGCGGCGATTCCGAGCCTCCGAAGAAGGTGAGCGAGTTCAGAGCGCACATGATCGCGTGTGGCCGCGTCCAATGCGGACAGCGGCTCGTCCAAAAGCAACAATCGCGGCTTTCGTGCAAGCGTACGCGCAAGTGCGACGCGCTGTTGCTGGCCGGCGGACAGTTCTGAAGGCCAGCGACCAAGCAACTCACCGACCCGCAGTGTTTCAGCAACCTGTTCCACAACACCGGGCGAATGCTTCACGGCATATCCGATATTCTGGCGAACCCGGAGGTGCGGAAACAGAGCGTAATCCTGAAACAGATAGCCAACGGGCCTTCGCTGTGGCGGTATCGCCGTCCAGTCCTCACCATCGAAAATGATTCGACCCGAACTCAGGCTTTCGAGACCGGCGATGCAGCGGAGCACCGTCGTTTTTCCGGCGCCGGAAGGTCCAAACAGAATCGTAATCGACGCTGCGTCTCGAATGCGGATGGACGCTTCGACGCGCGGCCCGCCGTCAAACTGCTTGACGACGTCGGCGGTCAGCAGCAAAGAACCACCCCCTTCGGTTGAGCGAGTACACGATCGAAAGAATCACGAATGAGATGATCAGCAGCATGGCGGAGGTCGAAGCGGCGGACGAATAATTCAGTCCTTGTACCTGGTCATAAATGTCGATGGACACTGTGCGGGTAATACCGGGAATATCGCCACCGACCATCAGCACGACTCCGAATTCTCCGATCGTGTGGGCGAAGCTGAGCACCAGTCCGGTGATCACGCCCGCCCAGGACTGAGGAATGATAACTCGGAAGAATGTTTCGAGGTTCGAAACGCCGAGCATCCAGGACGCCTCGATATACTTGCGATCGACGGCACTGAA
>QHXA01000521.1 GCA_003222755.1 Acidobacteriota bacterium | reverse complement strand
CTTGCCTTCGATCGCGTTCAAATAGGCCGGTAACGTCGCAACCAGCGTTTTTCCTTCGCCGGTCTTCATTTCTGCGATACGCCCCTGGTGCAGAACGACTCCACCGATAAGCTGCACGTCAAAGTGCCGCATATTCAAAACGCGCTTGCCTGCTTCGCGAACCACGGCGAAGGTCTCGGGCAACAGATCCTGCAGCGACTCTCCGTTTTCGAAGCGTTGTTTGAACTCGGCGGTTTTGGATCGGAGTTGTTCGTCGGTAAGAGAAGAAACTTGCGGTTCTAAATCATTGATCTTTTGAACTAAAGGTTGGATTTTCTTTAGCTCACGATCAGTCGTAGAACCTATAAATTTCTTGAGGAGTGTATCGAGCATAGACGAGTTTAACGGGAAAGCCCGGGTGAAGGCAACGGCGTGAACAAATGAACGAACGTTAAGGCATGCGTATTCGAGGAGATTTCAAATTGGACGAATCCTGCATCTCAGATCCGAAATCCGAAATAGCAAATTGGACTGTCTAAGTCTGCGATTCGATTCTTGTCCAGACTTTCTGTGATCTGCGTTTGCGTGTCGGTTTAGCCGCGCGGCAGGTACGTCCTCGGATTGATCGGCCGGTCGTTCATCCGGACTTCATAATGCAGGTGTGGCGCGGTGGTTCGTCCGGTAGTCCCGACAAGTGCGACGACATCGCCTCGCTTCACTTTCTGGCCGGGGCTCACCAGGAATCGTGAGAGGTGTCCATAGCGGGTGGTGAGACCATTGCCGTGACTGAGGATCAGCAGATTTCCGTAAGCCGCCATTCGCTGTGAATACAAAACGACGCCGTCGGCGGGCGCGTGGATCTGAGCATTATAAAGAGCGGAAATGTCGACGCCGAGATGGAGTTCCGCCTCCCCGTTAAACGGATCCGCGCGATTTCCATAATGGCTGGTGATGGCACCCCTGATAGGCCAAATATTGGGCGTAGCCCGGAGTCGCGTCGCCCGCTGGACGGCTACCTCTTCCAGTGTCGATAACTGGCTTTCCATTTCGGCTGTGCGGCCCTTCAGCAGGTCGATGCCCTCTTTTAGGTTTGCAGAACGAAGCAGTTGCGCGGTCGTGTAATCGACTCTAGAGCCCCCAACGGCAGGTCCGTTCAGCTTGCCGCGATTGGCGAGGTTGTCATTTTCAATGAGGGTCTGAATCTTTTTTGAAATGCTTTCCAGATTGCTGATTTTCTCACCAAGCTTACGAGTGGCGACTTCGAGGTTTTTCTTTTGTACTTTGAGGTCGGTATTTTCAGTCTGGAGTTTGTCGTAATCGGCGGCCTTGAAGGCCATCTTTGCGTAGCTGAAACCTAAACCGACCGCTACAAAAAACGAAAGAGCACCTATGGCAGCCAGAATATACAAGATTCGAACCGGCAATTTCACCTTATGCAGCCGCGAGCTGGCGTGGGGAATCACAATAAAGGTATAAACGCTTTTGCCCAATCCGTTACTCCTGAAATTCGATTTTTCCGAGAGGACCAAAGTCCGTTTTGGACTCAGGTATTTATATGAAGCTGAAGGACCTGACGGTAATCTATCGTTTGAAACTTCGGAGGGCATCGTAACAGACGGTCACTCGGATGGTCAAGCCTAAAACCGGAATTTTCCAGATTTTTACAGCACGGGCCGGGAGGCGCCTTGGATGGATTTTACCGGGCATTTCAGTCCTAACTTTCATATTTTCTTGGGCGGCCGTGTACCCGTCGCGCCTGGTCGAACGCCTGTATGCTCGGACGATCTTCCCGAAAATTTCCCAATTGGCCGGTGAGTTCGCCGATTCGGTCCCGTTCTCTTGGTTGGATGTCGCCATTCCGCTGGGAATCCTCCTTCTCGTCTTGCTCGTCCGGAAACGCCGCTGGGTTTGGATTGCGAATGCCGCCGCGAGCCTCTACCTGATCTTTTTCTGGACGTGGGGGCTCAACTACCATCGCGAGCCATTAATTTCCAAACTTCAGGTGGAGTCGGGCCGAATGCGACCGGATGCAATGACCGGATTTGCCAGGCAGGCGGCGATGCAGCTGAACCGGCTCTACCTCGAAAAGCACGGCTATGACGAAGGGCGCACCCGTGCCGAGGCGGTGCGGCGGGTGCGGAGGGTCGTTTCGATCATCGATGGATCCGATTGGGAATGCGCGAATCGGATCAAAGTTTCCTGGATTTCCAATCCCTGGCTCCATGCCGCGGGAATCGACGGCCTATTCAACCCGCTCGGTCACGAGCCCGTCATCAGCAATACCATTCTGGACATCGAACGGCCGTTTGTGATCGCTCACGAATTGGCGCACGTTCGCGGTTACCCGGACGAAGGCGACGCGAACGTCGTTGCGACTTTCGCAACTTTGATGTCCGACGATCCTGCCTTCCAGTACAGCGGGTGGTTGAACTTGTGGCTCTATCTCCGGACTCGGGAATTGGACAAGCTCCTCGATTCCGGCCCTCGCCAGGACGTCCAACGCATCTTCGACCGCGCGCGAGCAGAGCAGATCCGCTGGATCAATGATTTCCAACGAGGCCTCCTGGATTTCTTCTTAAAAGCAAACAGCGTCGAGGAAGGCGTGCGCAGCTACTCGCGTGTCGTACTCCTGGCAGCAGGCACCGAGCCGTACTGGGAGCAGTTTCGGTGAGGCTGATTCGGATGAGAGAAATTTGAGAATTGATTAGTCATTATTCATTGATGAATTCTCGATTTTCACTGGACGGAGAGGCTTTTTTCCGAAGTTTTCGGGTACCATAGGGCCGGCTATGGAACCTAAACTCGTCGCGATAGCGGGTCCGCTGAAAGGAAGCACGATCCCGATGACGGACAAGGAAATCATCATCGGGCGCGATCCGGGCAATACCGTGGCCATCAACGATCCACTGCTTTCGCGGCGTCATTGCTCGATTCGAAGTTGCGGTGCGGAGATCCAAGTTTCGGACCTCGAT
>QHXA01000520.1 GCA_003222755.1 Acidobacteriota bacterium | reverse complement strand
CAACATCTACAATCGGCGCACACCCTACTCGATTCAGTACCTGCTTAACATACAGCACGAACTCGGTGGTGACACCGCACTCGAGGTTGGCTATATCGGTTCGGTGAGCCGCAGGCTCGAATCGCTTCGGGTCTTTAATGAGGCGATTCCGGGGACAACCGGATCCGTAGCCTCCCGGTCTCCTTATCCGGAGCTCGGCCGAATCCAGGAGGTCGACGGGAGCGGTAAGGCAAACTACAACGCCCTAAGCGTAAAATTGCAGCGCCGGTTCTCGAAGGGTCTGACGTATCTGTTCGGTTATACCTGGTCGCGCTCGATCGATACCGGGAGCGCGATCCGCGTGCACGACACGGACACGCTATTTCCTCAGGACAGCTACGACCTCCGTGCGGAGCGTGGGCTGTCGAGTTTCGACACGGCCCACCGTTCTGTAACATCCGTGCTGTATGAGCTGCCGGTCGGTAAAGGACGGCGGTTTCTAAACCGGAGTGGAATTGCGGACGCCGTCATCGGAGGCTGGCAGCTCGGATCCATATTCACGCTACAGAGCGGTTTCCCGGAGACCGTCATTACAAGCAAGGACCAGTCCAATACGGGCGCCGGCTATGACCGGCCAAATGCGACCGGCCAGAACGCGATCCTTCCCCGCGGCGAACGCAATGTCGAGCGCTGGTTCAACACCGACGCCTTCGTGCTTCAGCCCTTCGGAACGCACGGCAACGCCGGGCGGAACACGATCATTTTGCCGGGGCTGATTCAGTGGGATTTCTCAGTCCATAAGGAGTTCCGGATCGTCGAGAATCAGGCGGTCCAGTTCCGGTTTGAGGCTTTTAACTTCCCAAACCACCCGAACTGGGGTAATCCCGACGTCACTGTAATCTCGCCGAGCTTCGGCAAGATCCGCACGACGCGCACGAACATGCGGGAGATGCAAGTGGCGCTGAAGTACATGTTCTGACGATGAGGGGCAGGCGCGAAGTGCAGCATGAGGTACGCCGCTCGCTTTCGACAGCGGCCGTTTACCTTCATCCGCACGCGCGGTTGCGATGATGTTGCGCACCCAATCGGAGTGGCGATCATGTTCCGCGATGATTGGTCCCATAGCACGACAAAAGGGCTTTCACCTGATTCCCATTGACTACGAAGCGATCGGCAAGTGTTTTTGTAATCGGTATATTGTTGGCAGATCATTTGAAGATTCATAGCAGCTCTCCCAGATCGAAGCTGGCCACCTCGCGGAGCCGCATGAGATCCACTTTGGCGTAAATCCGAGTCGCATCAGGATCACGCTGCCCGAAAATCAGCCACAGCCTTTGCACGATGGGCTTTCTGCCCGTTTTGATTCCGCACCCTATGGCGTCGTGGTACGCCATGTGCACCATAGATTCATAATTACCAAATTTGACGGGGAATAAAAATATGCGTAAAAAGTTACTCCGCATGGCGACGCCCTTGTGTTTGTGCCTGTTGATCTTCGCCCCCTTCGCGCGGGCGATGCAAAGCACGAGCCCTCAATCACAAGAAGATATCGATCAGACCAACGGAGCTATCGAAAACCTCTGCGCCCCGGCGGTCAATACGGAATCCAGCAAGGAACTGATGAACTTCGCCCTCGATTATGAGCAGCTCGAAAGGGTTCGAATCGAATTGCTGGAGCGGGGATTCAATCCCGGATTTGATCCCGAGCGTGGCAGGGCAAGCGATACTCAATTGACGGAAGCGGTAACTCAATTTCAGTCTGAGTACCACCTTCCGGTGACCGGACAGATTGATGCGCCTACATTAGTTGGGCTGAATATTCCGATTGAGAAATCCAGGGCGACGAATTCTGAGGAGCCGAAGCGGTCAAAACCATCTAAGTAATCGTCACGTTCGTCCTAGCCTGACAACTCCCTGCCGATGGCTGCCAAGCAACACGAATGTCGTTCGTTTGAACCTTGAGCGGCTATTCATTGTCATCACAAAAGAATCCTCTTCAAATGGAGACCAAGGAAGTGGCGTGCATGAATGATAATCGCGGGTTTTCGCTCTTGGAGTTACTCATCGTGGTGGCGATCATTTTGATCATCGCGACAATTGCGATTCCGAACTTGGTTCGGTCGCATCAGGCTGCCGATGAAGCTGCGGCAGTGTCGACGTTGAGAGCCATCAACACTGCTGAAGTAACCTATTTGTCGTCCGCCGTCGGAAACTACGGCACACTGGGCGATCTGGTTGCTGCCGGCCTATTGGATTCTCGTTTTTCAGGTGCTTCGGTATCCGGATACAGTTTTGCGGTAACGGCTTCCGGCTCGAATTACACGGCAGCTGCGATGCCGACATCCGCGAATAGCGGTCGCTATGCGTATTTCAGCTTGCCCGACGCTGTGATTCGCTACTCCACGGCTACGTCCGGTTGCGGGAGCACCGGGGGCACCTGCTTCCCGAGCGGGATGTCCGGCCAGCCCGTTCAGTAAAGCGTGGACCGGAACAAACAATTAGTTTTCCCACTATCGGAGTCGTGCCTTCGCGAGCCACTTCTTCGTCGTCTGATAGCCGATCATGTATGCACGTTCAAACGCTGGCCCTTCGCCCTGCATCGCGCTTTGAGGTACATCATTCGCCGGTATCATGATCTCTTGAAGGTCGCAGTTCATCTGTCGACCTAAGAAGGCCGGAGCGGCCGTCACGTTCATCGCGATGATCCTTGCCGGCCGAAAGGTCGTGCAGGATTCGTCTACAGGAATACGGGCTGGCCTGTCGGTGCCGGGATCAAGGCATGCTGCGTTCGCAATGTCCTGTTTAAAAATAAGCGGATTGTTAGCGCTGCAAGAGACGGCTGCTGCAAGAGGGCCTTTTGTCGCTGTCGTGTAAGGGCCCATACCGTTACCACTGAGGGTTTGATACCAGGTTGCGAATGGAACCGGCAGCGCTTCTATGGAGACATGCTCGAAGACAGCATCTAACGCGCCGGTGAACCGTTCGCGATCGATCTTTTCCACCGTCACGATGCTGGCTGTGCCTCCGATCCCGCCGGCAAGTACGCCACTGAATGACGCCGCCAATCCCGGACGGCCTCGTGCTTGCTCAAGAGCCATTTCCTTGTACTTCCCAATCAGCTTTTGGAATCGCGGTTTCAGTTCAGCTTCGGGTGCCGATGCGTAAAGCCCCGCAATGACGGCGCCTACACTGTTACCGGCGACACAATCCGGTCTGATGCCCGCGTCTTTCAAGGCGTCAATTGCTCCAATGTGAGCGACTCCTCCCGCCTCGCCAACGGAGAGAACAAGGCACGTTTTCTTTTTAATCACAAATTCCTGTGT
>QHXA01000519.1 GCA_003222755.1 Acidobacteriota bacterium | reverse complement strand
TCAAGGATTTCTTTTCCTCGAGGATTTTCAAATCGATATCCGGCACCTTCTTCAATTCCAGCCCGTGACACTGGCCGCATTTGCTCATGAAGATTTGCTTTCCCTCTCCGTCGGGCAAGTCCTGGCCAGCGGCGAACCAACTGAGGATCAAAGCACAAAAGACGATTCGCATTAGCTACTTCGCTGCCTGCCGCTTGACGGCTTTTAGCATGATGGGGGCACTCCCGTAATTCTCTAATGCGATCGATTTCGCGGTGCTGTCGACATTGATCGGAGTCGTTAGCGATACTTTGCCTTCGCCCGTACCAGTCCCAGTTAAACGCAACTCAATAAGGGAAAACGGATAATCGATGTCGGTGGATCCTGACGGTGGATCCTGACGGTGTTTTCCAGGCATTATTCCACGCGCCAAGACGCCGGTCCGTGGCGAGGATGATGCGTTCCGAGCCGTCGGGCTGTGCCACTCGATAGGCATAACGGATGGAATAACCCACGGTCTCGGATGTCCACAGCATACCGACGCTTGCTGCTTTGTTTAGAGATGATCCCAACGAAGCCGCCGGCGTTATCGGCGCAACCGGTGCGGGAGGAGGAGCCTCATCGCCACCTCCGCCACGTCCACCGCCGCGATTTCCACGTCCGCCACCGCGGTTTCCGCGTCCGCCGCCACCACGATTTCCGGCCGGTGCTTCGGCTTCGACAACCGCCGCAGGTTTCGGCGGCGAAGTCCAGGCCTTCGCGAATTCATCGCGATCGGCTTCAGTTGACCATGCGAAAACTTCAATGCGCACAGATTGACTTTCAGTGGTTGCGGTAAAGCGCGCGATCGGCTTTGTTGCTGTCTGTGCAGTCGTCAGTATGGAAATGGCAATCAGTGCGATGAGCGCAGATATTGGAAGCAGAACTTTCTTAAACATACGTCTCGTTCCATTCGCAGCAAGTGTTTTTGGCGAGAGTGCGTAGGACAGATCCTGAAACTGGAGCGCAACGGAGGAAGCGCCACGCTCCAGTTCGCGAAAGTGGATCTACATGCCGGCCAACGGTCCCGTACTATCTCCAACTTTGTCGATCGGTAGACCGACTTTATTCAGCATCGATACAAGCAGGTTGGCCATTGGCGTGTCGTCGGGATACCTGAGATAACGGCCGCCCTTCATATTCCCGCCCGCCCCGCCAATGACGGCCACAGGAAGTCGCATGTGGTTGTGTAGGTTCGGATCGCCGAGACCGCCGCCAACTAGGAAGAGCGAATGATCGAGCAGATTGCCGTCGCCTTCTTGAATCGACCTGAGTCTATCGAACAGATAAGCCGGCTGCTTCAACAAGTACGCGGTAATCTTGGTCAGCTTTGCCAGCTTTTCAGGATCGTTCTGGTGATGTGATGTGCCGTGGTGCCCGTCGGTAACACCGCTCTTAGTGTAAGAGCGCGATCCCTGTTCACGGCCGATGAGCGTCGTGGTCACCCGAGTAATGTCTCCCTGGAAGGCCAAGACCTGCAGATCCAAGATCATCTTCGCGTGTTCTTCAAATGTATCGGGAAGTTCGTCGGGCAGTGAAGGCGGAGCAACGGTCACTTCCTGTTTTTCAACGACCTGAATCCGCCGTTCGACGTCGCGGACCGCTTCCAGGTATTCATCCAGCGTGCCGCGATCGCGATTGCCGAGCTCTCTGTTTAATCGATTCATTTCTGCAGTGACGGAGTCCAGAATGCTGCGCTCCTTCTTCAGCCGCAGTTTCTGTTCGGCGGGACTGCTGCCGTCGCCAAACAGTCGTTCGAATACGAGACGCGGGTTCGGTTCGTGGTGTAGCGGTGTCGTCGGCGTGTTCCAGCTGAACCAGATTTGATAGCCGCACGCGTACCCATCCGTGCAAGCTCCCGCGGTCCCGATCGATTCCAAAGATGTTTCGAGGGACGCCAGCTTGGTGTACTTGCCCCATTCTTTCGCGGCCATCTGATCGACTGTCACAGCGGCGCGAACGTCGGGGCCGGACGTTCGCTTCGGATGCACGCCATTCAGCCACGTCACGCAGCCGCGGGCATGGTCACCAGGACCATCGCCCCACGAATCCGCTTGGTTGTGCCGAAGGCCATATGGAATGAACAACTGGTTTCGGAAAGGCTCGAACGGCGCGAGCTGCGGAGTCATCTCCCAATCCGCTCCCTCCTTGAGAGGTGTCCATTGGCCGGCAACGGGATTCTGACCGTTCGGCAGATAGAAGAATCCGAGACGGCGTACCGGTTTAGCTACCGTTTGCGATAACGCAGTGCCGGCAGGCAACATTGCATCTAACAATGGCAGTGCCAGGGCTGCTCCCGCACCACGCAACATCGCGCGCCGGGAAATCGCCTTCTTCGTAATGAACATGCTTTTCTCCTTACTAGGATTAGGATTCATTCTTCGGAACTCTTCTCATCTGGAACGGAGTACTTTTGACTACACCCAGCACCAGTGAGGAGAAACCGTACTTGCTCGCCGCGGCCTCTCGCACGATTTTTCGCACCGTCGGCATGTCGTAGTACTCGAGACCGCGGCCCAGCGCGTATGTAAGAATCCGGTTCGTTCCCGTTAAAACAAACTGTTCTGAATTCGCGACCAAAATATT
>QHXA01000518.1:4100-4297 GCA_003222755.1 Acidobacteriota bacterium | reverse complement strand
AGCCGCTACGAATTGGGCAGCCATGGCTCTCGCGCCTGCGGCCAAATGAGCACAGCACATCGAATCCGAACCGAGGCCGACGCGATCCGGTTTATCAAAGCGGTGAAGTTCGCCTTGCGCTACAACTCCACGCCGAGCCTGCCGCTGGCAAGTATGTATGCAGCGGCGGGTGACCAGCGCCGTGCGATCGAACTGAC
>QHXA01000518.1:0-4065 GCA_003222755.1 Acidobacteriota bacterium | reverse complement strand
TCTTGTGCACCGCGAGATCGTGCCGGCATTGTACGCGCTTCGCGTCCGGTTCCGGCCAGCCCAATTGTCCGATACCGCGCAACGCGCTTTCAGACTGATTCACAATGATGGAACAGCGACTGCGGGCGACGTGCGGCGTTACTTGGGAGTCGATGGCACGAAGCGGCCTGATGCGGCCGACCTCGCGCTGGCTGATCTGCAACGCGACATGCTCATCGATCGTGGACCGTCCAGTGTGCCTGCGGGCGGAATTCCATATCTCAGCAAAGAAGGCTTTCCCTACAGGGCATTCGAGAAGGCGCACTCAGATCTTGTCAGGGCTGCAAGAACGATGAAAGTTGATGAGGCTCTTGAGTCAATCCTCAGGGCCACCGGATGTTTTCCAGCGAAGAGGGTCATTTCGATGTTCAAGCTCTGTCTTACGCGTGAGGAGAGAGACCAGATTAGCCGCGGCCAAAGATCGAGGACGACTGCCGATTCCGCGCGTGTATAATCCTTTCGATTCTGTACCTCGTGCCCCGTGGAGATTCCGGACACGTTTAATACTATTGATGCGCGCAAGGTATAATCCGCCGCAGAACGCTCGACACTACAGTTCAAAGGGTGGTCCTCAACAGGTGAAAGAGAGGTTTCAGATGAAAAATCGATTTCTCCATTCAACGGTTGTTCTTACGATCGTGATCGCGCTTGTGCTGCTGGTGTGCATACCCATCATTGCCCAGACTCCGACGGCATCCGCGAAGAAGTGGAATCCGCCGCGCACGGCCGACGGCCATCCGGACCTGCAGGGAACATGGAACTACTCCACGCTCACGCCAATAGAGCGACCTCGCGAGTTAGCGGGGAAACCGTTCTTCTCAGAGCAAGAAGCTGCCGAATTTGAAAAGCGAGCACAGCAAAGCCGGAATGTTGATGTCAATCGCGAAACGAAGCCCACTACGCGCGGTTTAGTCAATGGAACTGTGGAGACCGAGGACCTTGCTTCCGCCTATAACGAGTTCTGGTGGGACCGCGGTACTAAGGTCGTAAGCACCAGGCGCACGTCATTAGTTATAGATCCGCCGGATGGCAGAATCCCTCCACTGACGCCGCAAGCGCAGAAAAGAATGGCGGCATTGGACGAGGTGAATCAACGTCCTGCTGAAGGCCCTGAAGACCGGCCGCTTTCGGAGCGTTGCATCGTAAGACCGAATAGCGGACCGCCGATGACGCCCACCGGCTACAACAATAATTTCCAATTGATCCTGGCTCCGGGATACATCGTCATTTTCAACGAGCAAATCCATGACGCTCGTATCGTTCCCATGGACGGCAGGCCGCATCTTCCGCAAAGCGTTCGGCAATGGATGGGGGACTCGCGCGGCCATTGGGAAGGCGATACGCTGGTGATCGATACCACCAATTTTACGGACAAAGTCAACTTCAGAGGTTCGGGTGCAAATATGCATCTCGTGGAACGCTTCACACGCACGGATGCGGATACGCTTCTCTACGAATTCACCGTCGACGATCCGGCGTCGTTTACGAGCCGGTGGACTGGGCAGATTCCAATAAAGAGGACACAAGAGCCGATGTATGAATACGCCTGTCACGAGGGAAACTACAGCATGTTTACCACCCTCAGTGGCGCGCGTGCTTTAGAGAAGTCCACAAAGAAGTAGCCACAAAGAAGCACAAAAGGCACAAAAGGTATTCTGATTTTGTGCTCTTGTGCGCCCTTTTTGTGGCTACTCCTTTGACTACGCAAGCTATACTTTCACCGCAAATCCACACTCAATTAAGGAGGCCCTATGGCACGCAAACTGTGTGTTGTCGCTGCACTCCTGGTCCTCGTCGTGGTAGCGAGAGATACCCTGCGCGCGCAGGACGCTCGGGGCGTTTTGCAGGCCGCGGTGAAGGCCATGGGTGCCGCTAATTTAAAAACGGTTCAGTATTCCGGCACGGGCTGGAATGCAGCCGTGGGTCAGAGCTTCAGTCCGCAGGAAGATTGGCCGCGCTTTGAGGTGACGCGCTACACGCGCACCATCGACTACGACGCCAGATCATCGCGTGAGGAACTCACCCGCAGACAAGGAAACAACCCGCCCCGAGGAGGAGGCGGCACGCCGCTCCAGGGCGAACAACAGCAAGTCGCTATCGTCAGCGGTAATTACGCCTGGAACCTCGATGGTCAGAATCCGGTACCCCAGCCAGGCCTCTATCTTGCAGGGATTCCGATTGCGGAGTTCAGACAACTCGACATTTTGCTAACGCCGCACGGATTCCTGAAGGCGGCTCTGGCTGCGAATCCGACAGCCATCTCGTTGACGTTTCCAGGATCGCCGGGCGCAATCACGCAGAATGGGAAGGCAACACTGGTTTCCTTCACGGCGATGGGGAAGTACAGAGTCAATGGAACCTTCAATGACGAGAACATGCTCGAGCTGGTCCAAACGTGGATTCCCAACCCGGTCTACGGCGACATGCTGTATGAGCTGCGCTACACCAACTACAAAGATTTCGGCGGCGTGAGATTCCCCACAGTGCTCCACATTCATCAGGGTGACCCGCGGCTGAGCGTGGCCCACAACTCGATGGAGATCACTCTGACCAACGTCCAGCCGAATGTCAGTGTCCCGGCCATGACGGTGCCGGATGCGGTGCAAAAAGCAACGGCGCCGCGCGAGCGCGCGGAGTCACAAAAGCTGGCGGATGGAGTCTGGCTCATTGCCGGTGGGAGTCATAACAGCCTGGCCGTCGACTTTCGCGACTTTGTCACTGTTATTGAAGCGCCGCTCAATGAGGAACGCTCGCTCGCGGTGCTCGGCGAGGTGAACAGGCTTATTCCAAACAAGCCCATTCGCTACGTCGTGAATACGCACCATCACTTCGATCACTCCGGCGGGCTTCGCACCTATCTCGCGCAAGGCGCCACGATCGTCACACACCAGGCAAATCGCGAGTACTACGAGCAGGTCCTGTTCAACCCGGCTCCTCGCACGCTGCAGCCCGACAGGTTTTCCACGTTTTATCCGTACTTCGCCGGAGGCAGACGGCCCCTGCCGATTGAAACGGTGAACCAGAAATACGTTGTCAGTGATGGCGTGCGGACGCTTGATCTGTACCCGGTTCAAGGACTGAATCACGCCGCAACCATGCTGATTGCGTACTTCCCGAAGGAAAAAATCCTGGTGAATGCAGATTTGTACTCGCCGCCCGCTCAGGGCGCACCGGCACCGGCTCCGAACGCGAACATGAGAACGCTCCAGCAGAATATTCAGCGGCTGAAGCTTGACGTGGCTCAACACGTCCCGATCCATGGGCAGCCCGGGCCAATGGACCAGTTCGCGCGGATTATGGGAGGGAAGTAGGTACCCGAATAAACTCGAATTAGGCATATTCCCCTCCTTGCATCACCGCAAGGAGGGGTGGCCGAGCGATGAACAAAAATATCGCGAAGCATCCGCTGATCGCCGCGAAGCGCAAGCGCGTTAGCGCGCAGCCTCAAGAGAGGCCGGGGTGGTTTTCCGATAGGTAATGATTTTCCATTTGGCGACATGAATGGCTGCACCTAGATCTCGAGTTGTACTCATTCGATTTATAAGCGATCCAGCGCCCATTTGGAGAAAACTGCCCTGCGGTCTGCCGCCTTTGTCGTTGTTCACTGAAAAAGTCATCTTCGCCACATGTGCGGAGACGTCACATCGTATCGGTCTGGCCAGGATGCGGCTGTATAATGCCGGTCCTATGGCGCTCCGCTCGGCGAACCCTGCCAATGTGCTCGAAAAGGAGAATCGATGAGACGCTCTGTCATTTTCACATGGTCGATAATGATGTGCCTTATCGCCGCGATTGCTTATGCTCAGGCACCCAGCGGCCTTGAAGGCAAATGGGAAGGCGCACTCGTCGTCGGTCCGAATCAGCTTCGCCTGGTTTTCAACATCTTAAAGGCATCCGATGGTCTCTATCTTGGAACCGTGACAAGTGTGGATCAAGGCGGCGCCAGGATTCCGATGGATAAGATCCAGCTGACGGGAGACTCCGTTCGACTCGAAGTGAAGGCGGTCAATGGAACTTTTGATGGAA
>QHXA01000053.1 GCA_003222755.1 Acidobacteriota bacterium | reverse complement strand
CGCAGTTTGAACCGATGCGATCCGATCCAGTCTTTCAAGAACTCGTCCGCAAGATCGGCCTGCCGTGAACTGAGCGAGCGTTTATGGTTTTCGGGAACAGGACGATCGGCCGATCGTGTCGACTTCGGCCTTCCTAGAAGAAACGGTAGTCGCCGCGCCTTCGGAGACGGCAGTGCTCCTGCACATCAAATCGGCAGTATGAGATTGCACTACCTGGGCCGCGCGCCGTGTTGAGGCCACGACCTCCAGCAGCCTTCCGCGGGTATTGCTACTCCAATTACAGATTTCGGATTTCGGATCTGAAGTGCAGGATTCGTCCAATTTCAAACTCTCCCCTGCGTGAGCGCGGGATTAGCTCAAGTAAAATTAAATTGGTGGCCTTCGCTGGTCAGCGTTGGCCAGGCTCTGCTCCAGCCGCACCACGACCCCCTCTGCCGCGGGTACCCGGCGCCGGCAGCGGCAGCATTTGACTATTCCATTTCTGATACGCGGTCCTCAGTTTTTCGAACACTGCCGGTTGTTCCACTTTCAAGTCCATCTTCTCGGCGGGATCCTTCATTAGATCGAACAAATGCTCGTTGCCCCCTTCTTTGAGGTATTTCGAGGTACCGCTTCGCATCGCCTCATGTTGAGCGTTCCGCCAGAAAAGCGTCCTTTCGAACGTGGGACGCTGTCCCGTACACACCGCCATCAGATCCACACCTTCCAGAGGATATGCTGGGTGTGGATTGGTTCCTGTTGTCTTCAGAATTGTCGCCGTCCAATCCATCGTGATCGCCGCTTGATCCGTGGTTTTGCGGACAGGCACGATTCCGGGCCATCGCACAATTGCCGGAACGCGAATTCCACCCTCCCATAGGCTGCCTTTGCGAAATGAAAACGGCCAATTCCGCGAGTACCGCTCGCCGCCGTTGTCGCTGGTAAAAATCACGAGGGTGTTACGTTCCAATCCCGAACTCCGCAGTGCGTCGATCAAGCGCCCGATCCCCGCGTCCATGCTCTTCATCATTTCTCCGTAGATTTCCTCAGACCCTGGACGATTCGCATCCGCCCGGCCATTCTCGCGGAGCGCCTTCTCTCTGTCGGCGGGCCCTTGCCACGGCCAGTGGGGCGCGTTGTAGTGCATGCTCAAATAGAACGGACGAGTGTGTTTTCTCCGGATGATTTGAATTCCTCTTTCCGCAAAGAGGTTCGTGAGATATCCGTCAACCTGCACAGGCTTGTCGTTCTCAAACAGATCCATGACCCCGGCAGTGTTCTTGTGAGTGAAGTAATCTTCGGAGCTTCCGACGATCCCAAAGAATTCCTCATATCCGTGCCTGGTCGGATTGAATTGTGGAGCATTTCCGCAATGCCATTTGCCAACCAGAGCCGTTTCGTAACCGTTCGCCTTGAGCAGTGAAGCTATCGTCGGGTGATCGGGAGGAATGCCGAGTTCCGCGTTCGCGTCGCCAAGTGGTTGTTGCAATCCGATGGGCAGACGATGTTGATACCGGCCCGTATGGAACGCGACACGGGTTGGCGTGCAGACATCACCATTCGCGTAGCTGTCCGTGAATTTGATGCCTTCATTCGCAAGACCGTCGATCACCGGCGTCTTGTAATCGGGCCGGCCATAACAGCTCAGATCACCGTAACCCAGATCGTCTGCCAGGATGAACAACACGTTCGGCCGCGCCGGTAGCGGAGGCGTTTGCCGTAGCGCAGCTGCAGCCAAAGCCGCGCTCATGAATTCACGACGATTCATATTTTTCATAGGGTCTCCGTGCTCGTAGATTATATGCCTGCTCAGAACACGTACTTCAACGCGAACTGGATGACTCGCGCCGGCTGCACGCCCGCGTCCGAACGAAGTTCGGCTCATGACGGCGCCCTGAAGTTTCTCCATTTTTCCCGGAGACGTATAAGCGCACCGCGGAGTGGTGCTCTCAAGTTTGTCCATTTTGCGCACGCCGGAGGCGTGTCAGGAAATTAGCCGGGGGTTAAGCGAGCGGGAGCGAGCGCAACCCCCGGTTGTCTGAAACCAAAAACAGCCGCACCCTGGAAAGTGTGCGAGGACTCCTCGACACCCCGACACCCCTTCAGGGTGCGGATTCCTGAGTTGTCGACGTATTCCAGGGGTACGCAAAAAACGCGTACCCCTGGCTAATTTCCTAGCACCGCTCCGCGGTGCGAGCGCGCCGGCTAAAAGCCGGCGCCTACGGTATGGTTCGAGTTTTTTCTCGACAAAGCCTCCCCACATTGGCATCCTCTCGCGCAATACAACTGACTGATAACCGTGGGCGGTCATAGGCCGCCGCTACAACCGGATGGGGGACAGAATGAAAAGGATTTTGCTAGGGGCAGTTCTGCTGGGTTTTCTCCTGGCAGGCACGAACGCGTTTGCTCAATCCAGGATCAGCGGTACCGTCGCCGATGCAAGCGGAGCCTTGATTCCAGGTGTGTCCGTGACGGCAACCAACACGCAAACAGGCGTTGTGACGACGGTCCTGAGTAACGAGAGCGGAGCGTACAACTTTGCCAGTCTTCAGCCGGGTTCGTACAGGGTCGTCGCAGAACTCCCGGGGTTTAAAACTCAGACGTATGACAATGTCACTCTGGGAACATCGGATCAGATTCGCTTGAACTTCACGCTGACTGTCGCTACGGTGGCCCAGGCCGTTGAAGTGTCTGTGGACGCGCAGGCCCTGCTGACGACCACGTCATCATCCATCGGGGAAGTGCTCTCGGAACAGCGGGTACAGGATCTTCCTATGGTGAGGCAGGATGTGCTCGATCTGGTTCGAATCATGCCGGGAATGCGAGTGGATCCCTTTGGTGATCAGTTCAGCGCATTCACCGGGCTTCCCACGAACACAATCAACACGACGAGAGACGGTCTCAGCGTCACGGATACGCGAAATAACGTTCTCTCCGGCACGACGACAATGAATCCAGATTTGATCGGCGAGATTCGGGTCATTCTGTCGCCCGTCGACGCGGAGTTTGGACGCGGCAATGGGCAGGTCCAGGTTCTGACCCGGTCGGGAACGAACCAATTCAAGGGAGCTGCGGTTTGGAACGTTCGCAATACAGCACTGTCTGCCAATAGCTGGCTCAACAATAGCAATAGGGACCCGCTCACCGGCAAACCGAGTCCCACGCCAATCGATTGGAGAAACACGAACCAGTACACCGTGAGCGCCGGCGGGCCGATCGTAAAGAACAAGACGTTTTTCTTCGCGCTGTGGGATCAGAACATCAGCCGCACCCGGACGATCGTGACAACCCCGGTGCTGACGGAGGCAGCGCGGCAAGGCATCTTCCGGTACTTTGACAATTACAATAGCGCCGACGCGCACTTTGTACCTCCAAACTTCCCTGCCCCGGCGGCCACTGCTACGTATCCGGCCGTCGATCTCCTTGGCAATCCCGTGGCGCCTCCCAGGAATCCGGACGGAAGCCCGTACACGGGAACCCTGCGGTGCTATAGCGTGTTTGGAAACGTGAAGCTTGATGGCGGTGCTTTCACGCAGGCGGATTGTCCCGGCGGCAATGCGATGATTAGCTCGGCGTGGGATACATTGCGCCCGACGGCCGATCAAACCGGCTATATCAAGAAGCTCCTCGTGGCCATGCCGCGTGCGAACTACTTTTATCAGGGAGCAACCCTAATCGCGGGAAGCACAGTCGATGGTTTGAATCTGGCGGCGTTCCGATGGACGCGTAGCGCAAACGGCATCAGCGGCGCCGGAGGCCAGGGCGGAACCAATCCGGAGTCCATCGGCCGGAAGCAGCTCAATGTCAGGATCGATCACAACTTTAATATGCGGCACAGGATCGGCGCCGGCTGGACGATTCAACGGGACTATAACGACGATAATCTTCCGAACTGGCCTGGCGGCTTCTATGGCAATTCCTTGCGGCGGCCGCAAGTGTTGACGGTGAACTTCACATCAACATTATCGGCGTCTCTAGTCAATGAAGCTCGCTACGGTATCAGTTACCAATACAATGAAGTCAATCCTCCGTGGTTGAGCAGCAACTCGGATGTGAGCAAGGGCGCGGCGGCATGGCTGCTGCAAGGAGCAAAAAGTCCGGCAGGCGCGGCTTATCCGGTGGCGTTCACTCCGGGCGCAGGCAATTTTGCGTTCGGGAATAACATCATCAACAGTGGCTCCACATTCAGTGGCAGCAGCTCTCCTCTCTACGATTATGCGGACACGCTGAGTTATACGAAGGGCAAGCACGCCTTCCGCATGGGCGTTGACCTTCGTTTCACCCGATCCACTGGATATAGCGGAGCTGTAGTGCCCACCGCATCCGGTGGCGCCGGCGGGAATGCGTCGCCATTGGGGAATGCCGTTGCCGGGTTGCCGAATCAACTGGCGGGCGCCCGTACGAACGCGGCGAACATGCTGTATTTGCTGGCAGGGTCGCTCAACACCGCCAGCACGTTTTATTGGATTGCAAGCCAGGATGACGTGAAGAAAGGAATCTGGCAAGACTACACGACAACCCAAAAAAGAATTCGGCAGCAGATTGAAAATGAGTGGGCGGCCTTCTTCAAGGATGACTGGAAAGTACGGCCGAGCCTGACATTCAATGTCGGCGTCCGTTACGAGATCTACGGTTCGCCATACCTGCGGGGAGGCTATACCGCGGCTGTCGACGGTCAGGGCTACGGATTATTTGGCGTTAGCCGCAAGGATGCGGGAAGCCCGTTCGACCGCTGGTTGCTGGCGCCCGGCGATGTTTATCTAAGCGGCTATGGACCCAATGTGAGCGCGGCCAATGCGCTGCAATGCTCTAACACAGGCGTGGCTCAAAATCCTCTGCTTCCAGCGCCGAGTTGCGACCCCTCCAAACTGACACAGCTTGAATACGTCGGCCCGGGTTCCGACCATCCGGACAAGAGCGTCGTTCGGAAAGACTGGGGCAACATCGGACCGGCGGTTGGATTTGCATGGCAGCTTCCGTGGCTCGGAAACGGGAAGACCACTCTGCGGGCTGGATTCAGCATGACCTATGGCGTCGCTTCCCGCAACGCCGCCGGAACGGAGAACGTGATCGGCAATGTTGCCGGCGCCAGCAGCACCGCCGCGCTGGTGCCATCGGATTTCCCAACCTTGACAACGAATCGCGCGCTCCAGCTCAGCGATTTGACAACCATTCTGCCGGTAACACCGACGAGCCCTGCAAAGCCCGGAGGACAAATACCGATTTACAACAGGTCCACAAATATCGTTGCCTTCGAACCGAATTACAAGACTCCGTACACCGAAAACATGACGCTATCGTTGACTCGAACCGTTTCAAGGAATCTGGTCGTCGACATCCGTTATGAGGGAGCGCTGGGCAGAAGAAGGGCAGACTCTACTGCTGGTGTTGTGGGTCTCAACATCAACCTGCCCAATGTTTACTACAACCAAGAACTCTTGAATGCGCTGGAAATGACACGGCGAGGAGAAGATGCGCCACTGTTTGACCAGATGTTGGCGGGGTTGAATCTCAACAATGGCGTCGCTGGATATGGCCCGGTCGGAACGACTGTCAATGGCGTCCTTCAGCACGGTTCGGCGCAACTACGGAGAAGTGCCACGTTCACGAGCGATCTCGCCCTTGGCAACTATCAGAATGTCGCCGCCAATTTGAACATGCTCAGCAGCGGTATTATCGGCTTCCGAGACTTGCCCGCAGGCCTGACTGGCGTGAGCGGGAGAGTGCTGCGCAATGGTTGTGACCGTATCGCCGGTGGTCTATATGACTCCGGCCTTCCTGCTTCAGCCACCAACATTCCGACACGATGTTTCCCTGAAAACTATATCGTCGCGAATCCGCAGCTGGGCACCGCCACTTACGTCGGGGGCTTCGGCAAATCCAACTTCCACTCGATGCAAATGCAGATCACGCTCAGGCCGACGCAGGGCATCAGTTTTCAGAGCACCTACATTTTAGCCAAGACACTGGGCATCGTCCCGCAAAATTGGACCGATCCGTTGAACCGGAATGCCGACTACGCTCCGCCATACCAGGCAGTTCGACATGACATCCGCACCAACGGTACGTTTGATTTGCCCATCGGACCCGGAAGGCTGCTTTTGTCGAAGAGCTCCGGATGGGTCGCGCGGCTCATCGAGCACTGGCAGAGCGGCATGATCTTCAATGTCTCCAGCGGCAATCCGAGGACGATTATCGGCGCCCACATGCTGTATGCGACCGGAAATCAAAACCTGGACAGTGCGCAAAACCGCGTGGATATCGTTTCGGCGGCGTTCGATCAAGCGATGAAAGGGAACGTCGTGTGGAACGGCCCCGCTAACAATTCGGGTCTTTATTATGGCGACAAGTTCGTCTTCGTTCCAGATCCTCAATGCCAGCTCACCAACCACACCGACTCGAATGGGTTCAATCTCTTTGCAAACGGAAGTTGCACGCTCAACGCGGTTGCAATGAAGAATGCCGATGGGACCAGCGCCATCGTGCTGCAAAATCCTCTGCCCGGCCATCGCGGCAACATGCCGTTTTCACTGGAGGCGCCGGGCAAGTGGAAATTCGATGCGAATTTGAGCAAGCGGATACGGCTGACGGAATCGAAGTCGCTGCAGTTTCGCATCGACGCGCAAAATGTGCTGAATCATCCCGACGTCGCCGATCCGCAGCCACAAACCGGGCAGTCCATCAACACGGGCGGCATCATCTTCGGGCAAATTCCGAGCAAGGGCGGAAGTGGATCCGGCGCTCTTCCTCGAAATTTCCAGCTACAGCTTCGGCTGGACTTCTAGCGCGACGCCACGCCGGAGCCGTGCGTCGATGGGGAGGAAACAACATGAAACGCACTTTGATGTTTTACTTGAGTGGGTTGCTGCTTTTGGTGCTTTCCTGCACGCTCTCATGGGGCCAGGCTGGTTCCACGGCGCAGATTAGCGGCGCCGTAAAAGATCAGAGTGGCGCGGTCCTGCCGGGAGCCGAAATCACAGCAACACAAACAGAGACGGGAGTGGCGCGGAGCACAGTCAGCAACGAGACGGGCTCGTACGCATTGTTGAACTTGCCTCTCGGGCCGTACAAGCTCGAGGTGTCACTGCCCGGGTTTCGTACATTTGTTCAGACTGGAATCATTTTGACCGTCAATAGTAGTCCGGTCATCAATGCCACATTGGAAGTGGGCCAGGTTAGCGAACAAATTGAAGTTCAGGCAAATGCGGCACTCGTCGAAACACAACGCACAAGCGTCGGCGGAGTCGTTGAAACCGAGCGCGTGCTGGAGCTGCCGCTCAATGGACGAAATTCAGCCGCGTTGATCGAAGTTGCGGGTGCTGTTGTTCCGCAGGGCACGTCGTCGAGCCGAAGCATGCAAGGAGGCCAAGGAGGTTTGGCCTTTTCAGTTGCCGGCGGCCAGTCGTTCGGCGTCGCCTATGTACTCGACGGTGCGATGCACAACAACCCTTACGACAACTTGAATCTACCTCTTCCGTTTCCGGATGCGCTGCAGGAATTCAGGGTTGATACCAGCGCCATGAAGTCTGAACAACGAATGCACTCCGGAGCTACAGTCAACTCCGTAACGAAATCCGGTACTAATGACATACACGGCGATGCATTTGAGTTCGTACGAAACTATATCTTCAATGCGAAGGACCCATTTCAAACGAAACGCGATTCGCTCAAGCGGAATCAGTTCGGTGGAACCCTCGGCGGACCGATCAAGAAAAACAAGCTGTTCTTCTTTGGCGCATATCAAGGCACCATCACGCGTCAGGATCCCAACGATAGCTTCAGCTTTGTCCCCACCGCGGCAGTTCTTGCCGGAGATTGGACAGCCATCGCATCGAAAGCATGCAATTCGGCGGGCCAGCGCACGTTGCGAACGCCATTCGTGAATGGTGGAACCAACGCGAACGGCGATACGACCTACACGATCAGTCCATCGCTCTACAGTCCTGCGGCCATGAAAGTGGCCGGCAAACTTCCGCAGACGAATGATCCATGCGGCAAGATCAACGTGTCGCGGATCAACCGGCCCAACGAAGGACAGTACATCGGCAAAGTCGATTTCCAGAGAACTCCGAATGACTCCATGTTCGGCCGCTATATGGCGACCACCTACAGAGTTCCGCCGCCATACAATTTTACCGACAACGTGCTTTCAACTACCGTCGGCGGCCGCGACAACCTGGCCCAATCCTATACATTCGGGGATACCCGGCTGTTTGGACCCAACACAGTGAATGCGATTCGCCTGGCTGTAAACAGGACCGCCATTCATCGCACCAGTAAAGATTTTTTCTCTGCTCCGGAGGTTGGCGTAAACATCTTCAGCTACATGCCGCATTACATGCTTCTGACTGTAAACAACTTCTTCAGTATCGGAGGGGGGACTGAAAGCGAGTCGACTTTCCGGACGACAGCCTACCAGGTTGGCGAAGATCTGAGTTTGATTCGGGGAAAACATCAGATGTCGTTAGGTATGAACGTCGCCCATTGGAGATCCAATTCATATGCTAACGTGCGTTCCCCCGGCGTGTTCTCCTTTGACGGTTCGGCCACGGGGCTGGCTCTCGGAGATTTCTTAACAGGAAGAGTGACCCAGCTGACCGACTCTTTGCCGAACACCCTTTTAATGAAGCAGTCTTATGTCGGCGTGTATGGTCAAGACACCTGGAAGCTGACTCCAAAATTGACGTTGAATTACGGCGTCCGGTGGGAACCGTTCCTTCCGCAAACAATCACGAATGGCGCCGTTTTTCAGTTCGATTTGAACCGGTTCTTAAACGGCACGAAGACCACAGTGTTTAAGAATGCGCCGGCCGGTTTGTACTATCCGGGCGATCCGGGATTTCCCGGCAAGTCCGGAATGTACAAAATTTGGGACACCTTTGGCCCGCGTGTCGGCCTTTCATGGGATCCGAATGGAGATGGCAAAACCGTGGTTCGCGCCGGTTACGGCCTCTCCTATGATTTCGTCAACGGCCAGTTCTTCATCAACAGCACAATCGCACCGCCATGGGGCGGTGACGTGAGAGTGAACAGTCCTGCAGCCGGATTCGACAATCCTTGGCGAGATTATCCCGGCGGAAATCCATTTACGTACCTTCCCGATGTCAACGCGAAGTTTCCAGCCGGTGCGGTCTACCTTACGGTGCCCTATCACATGGATCCCAACACGATTCACAACTGGAACCTGACAGTCCAGAAGCAGCTTGCTTCAGACTGGCTCGTCTCCGCGAGTTATCTCGGAAGTGAGGCGACGCATCTGTGGGTTTCGAAATCGTTGAATCCCGGCATCTACTTTTACAATGGCACGAACACATGTGTTCTTCCCAATGGCACGACAATCACGGGCGCGAACGGCCAGTGCTCGACGACGGGCAATATCGAGCAGCGAAGGCCGTTCGTGTTGCAAAGGCCAGTCGAAGGACAACTCTATGGAGCGGTTGATGTGTTCGATGATGGCGGTACACAAAGCTACGCCGGAATGCTGTTGCAGGTCCAACGGCGGCTGAGCCGAGGTTTGACTTTCAATTCGACTTACACGTTCTCTCATTGCATCGGTGACAACACTCAGGGAGGAAGCACACCCAATATCAACACAGGAATAATCGACCCGAACAATCGCCGGCTCGATCGCGCCAACTGCACTCAAGACCGAAGGCACCTGTTCAATACGTCAGGCGTGGCATCGATGCCGAAGTTTGCCAATCCAACGCTGAATAAAATTGCGTCAGGTTGGAGATTGTCGGGAATCTTCACGAAGAGGTCGGGCGCATTCCTCACGGTCACTACTGGAACCGATGTCGCATTGACGGGCATTGGTAGCCAGCGCGGCAATCAACTGTCGGCCAATGCATACGCCACGAACCAGTTGGTACCGACCGGCTCGAGCGGTTTCTTGTCGTATCTCGGTAAAGGCTGCACGGCAACACAGACGGATGCCGACTGCGTGTTCAAGGTACCGGCGACCGGCACGCTCGGCAACATGGGTCGTAATAACATCCTGGGTCCGGGTTTTTGGAATTTTGACTTGGCTCTGTCCAGGATCTTCCAACTTCGAGAGCGGCAGCGGCTGGAGATTCGCGCGGAAGCATTCAATGTCACCAACAGCTTTAGACCAGCCAACCCGATCACTTCTCTAAACAGTCAGAATTTCGGGCTGATCAACAACTCCCAAGGCGAACCACGGATCATGCAGTGGGCCTTGAAGTATGTGTTTTGAGCCGAAACCTGTTCAATGTGAGATGCCGATTGTGCGATGTGAATTGTAGTTGACTACATTCGACATCGCTCAATCGACATTCCGTGACAATCAGCCCAACGCATGCACTATTTAAAGTCCTATCGTCTGCGGCGGGTTCATGCGTGAGCGATGGGCGCGGTACCGGCTGAAATGGAATCCTCAAAGGCAGCTTCTTCAAACATGAGCGGGACCGCCAGATCGTAGAGCGCGTCGCCTTCGAGAAGGACTCGGAACTCAGGATCGACTAACTTGAACGTTCGATCATACGCATCGTACTGAACCTTGATAATCATCGTAGTGTCCTCTTTGGAGCGCCCGCTGTGCGCGTTTGGTGCGGCAGCGGGCGTGTGGGGAGAGTTAGAATCGGACAAAGAATCCGACGGAAGGTTGTGCCAGGTGAGTGAATTTGTCGAGGTTGAGTGTGTCGAGTCCGAAGTCGGGAACTTTGTATACGAACCCGCGATACTCCGCGCGAACACCAAAGTTCTTCGTGATATCGAAATTGGCGCCGCCGCCATACACGAAAGTGCCCCGCGTCTGTCGTTCCGCTCCGGTCACGATGAACTTCTGAGTCGGATCGAATACCAGTGCTCCACCTCCGCCCAGTACATAGGGCCGGACGCTTCGCACGTTAACCGGAATGTGCGCGACTAGAGCACCCGTCACTTCATGAAAGTCCGCTTGCAATGATGACGGTCCGCCGAGTGCGATGAAGTTCTGACTGTTCCGTGTATATCCGTAATTCGCTTCAGCTCCCAACCATCGACTAAATTGATAGGAATATCCGACGAGTAAACCTCCGGATTTGCTTGCTTCGTTTGAGGGTATCTGATCGTTGGAACTCTTGGTGACAAGCGCCGTGCCCTGAATACTAACCTGAGAGTGCTGCTCCACCTGCGCGAGGGCCGTCGTCGCCGAAATAGCGATGCCCACGCTAACCGCTGCGAGTCCCAAAAGCGCATCTTTCAAAATCGATGTTTTCATTTTCTTTCGCCTCCTGTTATGGCCATCCCGGTGCAAAACGTATTCCACAGCTACTCGATTGAATTCACGCAGCGCCGACCGAGTCTGTATTGTGATTTCGCGATCTGGTTCGCGAAATCACGAAAGATTCGCGAGGGCCGGCCGCAGCGATGCGCTCCATTGCACGTAAGGCGTGTGCGTATTCCTTCGCTTTGGCCCACGCAAACAAACCCAGAATAATTACGCCCCCCAAACCAAACAGGACTGCCGCAACCAACACATCGACCTTAAGCATGTAAATCATGATTCGTCTCCGCTCCTTCGCGTATAGCGCGTCTCACCCCGTCGACGACCAATGCCACTCCGGCCAGCAATAGGATCGCGACAACGATAAGTAGCACCATCAGTGAGTAACTCATGAGAATTCGCCTTGAACGGGCTAGGCGAATGCAACACACGTACCAACACTGGATCAGGGATTGGGGTATGCGTTGGTTCGTGTTTTTTCCGCGGGCCCGGGGAGTAGTCTCGGCTGTTCCGGGTTCGTTACATACGTGGAGGTTAATGTCGTGGAAGACTGGGCCACATTGTTTGAACGGCTCAGGGCTCGAGACGAAGCGGCCTTCGCGGAACTGGTCGAACGTTACTACGGATACCTGCTTGCAATCGCGAATTTCTTCGTTGCGAACCGAGCCGTTGCGGAGGAGGTTGTGCAAGAAGCATGGTTGGCGGTTCTAAACGGCATCGATCGATTTGAGGAGCGGTCCTCGTTTAAGACGTGGATTTCGCGGATAGTCATGAATCTCGCCAGGACTCGAGGAGTGCGCGAAAGTCGAATGGCCGCTTTTTCCGAATTCGCAGACAACGAAGCCGAGCGCGGGGAAGCCGCCGTGGATCCGGCCCGATTCAGAGCTGCCACCGACGAATATCCGAATCATTGGTCGGTGGCGCCGCGGCCGTGGAATTCCGATCCGGAAACGACTTGTTTTCGGAGACTCTCGGTTAATTCGTCATCCAGATACTCGGACAACTCCGCCAGCACTTCCTCGCAACTAAACATTTGCGGCTCTCCTTCCCATAATGGGACCCAAAGCTTCTCGCAACATTAAACGCCCGCGCAGGAGCCGGGACTTTAGCGCCGGTATGCTGACTCTCAGGACTTCGGCGGTTTCTTCCGTGGTGAATTGTTCCAGATCGCGCGGCATGACCGAGACACGATATCTTGCGGGAAGCGTCAGAGTGCCTGTTCCACCTTGTGCCGGAGTTCGGTGCATGAATACAGGTCTTCAGGATTGCCGCCCCAGGCGGTCATATCGCGAGGACGAAACGGAGCGTCGTCCTCGGATCCTGCTTCATCAAGACTGTCTACTTCCTTCCGCGTCCGCAGGCGCCCAGTGGCCTCATTGATCGCAATCCGCGTCAGCCATGTAAGGAACTTGGAGTTTCCTTGGAAACTGCCGATATTCTGGAATGCGCTCAGAAACACGTTCTGTACGCCGTCCTCCGCCGGAGCAAAGCCTTGTCGCTAATTGGAATAT
>QHXA01000517.1:5270-5719 GCA_003222755.1 Acidobacteriota bacterium | reverse complement strand
ACGCGATAAGAAACGATCTTTTTCTGCACCTCGAGACGCTGCCGATGGCGTTTTATCAGAAAAATAAGACGGGCGACTTGATGTCTCGCGTCACGAATGACTTGAGCAACGTCCGCATGCTGCTTGGACCCGGTATCATGTACACGGCGAACACGATCGTGGTTGCAGCATTTGCGGTCCTGCTGATGCTTCGGATCAACTGGCGACTGACATTATTGGCCCTGCTTCCGCTTCCAGCCGTTTCTTTCAGCGTTCGGCATTTTGGAAAGAAAATTCACGACCTTACTGAGCAGTCGCAAGGCAAGTTGGCCGATCTCAGCGCGCGCGTGCAAGAAAGCATGGCGGGGATTCGCGTCGTGAAGGCTTTCGTCCAGGAACGACAAGAGGTCGGGGACTTCGATCGGATGAATCAGGCACTGGTGGCGAAGAACCGCGACTTGATTCGCGTC
>QHXA01000517.1:3442-5172 GCA_003222755.1 Acidobacteriota bacterium | reverse complement strand
CGACTTCGTCGCTTTCAACGTGTACCTAGGCAGGCTGACATGGCCGATGATCGCGCTCGGCTGGGTCGTGAATTTGCTGGAGCGCGGCCGCGCCTCGATGCAGCGTTTGAACTACATTCTCGACGCTGTTCCCGATGTGAGCGATGAAGCCGATGTCCTCCCTCAGTTTGAGGTTCAAGGTTCGATCGAGTTTCGGAACCTGAGCTTTTCCTACAACGGCACGCCAACGCTTCGGAACGTTTCATTCGGCATCCCGAAGGGAAAAACAGTCGCGATTGTCGGCGCGACCGGAGCGGGAAAGTCGACACTCGTGCAGCTCATTCCCAGGTTGTACAATGCGCCGCCGAATTCGCTCTTCATTGATGGCGTGCCGATCGAGCGCATCCCGCTGGCGTCGCTCCGGCGGGCGATCGGCTTCATTCCGCAGGATACGTTCCTGTTCGGCGAAACGATCCGCGAAAACATTGCATTTGGCGTGGCATCCCCCACGCAGGCCGAAATCCAGCGGGCGGCGGAAATCTCGAACATCGATACGGACGTGCAGAGCTTCCCGATGAAATACGAAACCATCGTCGGCGAGCGCGGCATCACGCTCTCAGGTGGGCAAAAACAGCGTACGGCCATCTCGCGCGCAGTCATTCGGGATCCGAAGATTTTGATTCTCGACGATGCGCTGTCCAGCGTCGACACGTATACGGAAGAGCAGATCTTGCATGAACTGAAGCAGGTCATGCGCGGCCGCACTTCGATACTGATCAGCCACCGTGTTTCCACCGTCAAAGAGGCGGACGAGATTATCGTGCTGGATAAGGGAAAAATCGTCGAGCGCGGCACGCACGCGGAATTGCTCGGCCGCGACGGATATTACGCAGAGTTACATCGGCGGCAGTTGCTGGAAGAGGAACTGGCTGTCAGCGAATAGATCGGCACCCCTTCGGGGTGCATAAACAACGCATGCAAGATGAAGACATTCTCGGTAAAGCTTACGACGCGCGCTTGATGCACCGCCTGCTGACTTATCTGCGGCCATATAAGCAATACGTCGCTTTGGCGCTTGTGCTGATTCTCTTCGAGTCGGGCCTGGAGGTTGCATTTCCCTGGCTCACCAAGATCGCCATCGATCGATATATCGCGGCAGCGAACATGGCCGGCCTTGCCGTGATCGCGGGTGTATACGTCATTCTGCTCGCTATCCGATTCGTTGTGGCTTCTGCCGAAACTTACGTGTTGCAGAACACCGGCCAAAACATCATGTACGACATGCGCATGCAGGTCTTCCGGCATTTGCACACGCTCGCGCCGTCGTTTTACGACAAGAATCCGGTCGGCCGCTTGATCACGCGGGTCACGACGGATGTCGACGTCCTCAACGAAATGTTCTCCGCCGGCATTGTTTCGATTTTCGGCGACATCTTTACACTCCTCGGAATCATGGTCGCCATCATGGTTTTGAACTGGCAGCTCGGTCTGGTGACGATGTCGGTGGTACCTCTGATCTTCGTCACAACTGCAATTTTCCGGATGAAAGCCCGCGATTCGTACCGCCGCGTCCGAATCGCGATTGCGAAGATCAACGCGTTCCTGCAGGAGCACATCACCGGCATGTCCGTCGTGCAGCTGTATAACCGCGAGCGAAAGACCTTCAGGAGATTCGATGGGATTAACAAGGAACATCTGGCGGCGAACCTCGACGGAATCCTCGCGTATGCGTGGTTCTATCCCGCCATCGA
>QHXA01000517.1:2922-3431 GCA_003222755.1 Acidobacteriota bacterium | reverse complement strand
CTATCGCTCTGATCATCTGGTACGGTGGCGGCAAGGTGATGCAAGGCGCACTGACACTTGGCGCGCTGGTCGCATTCATACAATATTCGAATCGTTTCTTTCAGCCGATCGCGGACATGAGCGAGAAATACAACATCCTGCAGACCGCGATGGCGAGCTCCGAAAGGTTATTCAAGCTGATCGACACGCCTGCAGCGATCGTAAATCCGCCGAATGCGATCCTTCCGCCGCGGCCGGTGCGGGGAGAGATCGAGTTCCGCAACGTCTGGTTCGCATACAATGATGAAGACTGGGTCCTGCGCGACGTATCCTTTCACGTTAATCCCGGCGAGTCGGTAGCGATCGTCGGTCATACCGGGGCCGGTAAAACCACAACGACCAGCCTGCTCACCCGGTTCTATGACATTCAAAAGGGCGACATTCTGCTGGACGGAGCGAACATCGCAAGACTGGATCTGGAGTACTTGCGCAGTTCGTTTGCTGTGGTACTGCAAGATGTGTTTTTATTT
>QHXA01000517.1:0-2887 GCA_003222755.1 Acidobacteriota bacterium | reverse complement strand
CTCGGCTCTCTCATCTCGCGCGAGCGGGTCGAAGCTGCAGTCGAAGATGTAAATCTCGGGCCGTTCCTCCGCACGTTGGCCGCTGGATTGGACCATCCCGTAAACGAACGCGGCACGACGCTTTCTGTCGGCCAGCGGCAGCTCCTCGCGTTTGCGCGGGCGCTCGCGCATGATCCCAAAATTCTGATTCTCGACGAGGCAACATCGAGCGTGGATACCGAAACCGAGCTTCAGATTCGAAAGGCGATCGACCGGCTGATGGAACGCCGCACATCCATCATCATTGCCCACCGTCTTTCAACGATCCAGCGCTGCGATAAGATCATCGTCATGCATAAGGGCCGCGTGCGGGAGATCGGCACACATCAACAGTTGCTCGCCCAGCGCGGAATTTATTACAAGCTGTATCAGTTGCAGTATAAAGACCAGGAAGTGGGCGTAAGGGGGGATTAAATGACCAATGTTCAATTCTCGATTCCCAATGTTCATCCGATGGGATGCAGACTTCGGATTTTGTGCCGGCTTCTGTATCCTCGGATGAGAATTGAGCATTGCGAATTGAGCATTGGTCAGATTTATCAAAACGTGCTGAATAGTTACCATTCAATAAATTGGCAAAACCGGAGTGTTGCTGAAGGACAGACGCTTCGGCACCGCGGAGCGGTGCGAGGAGATTCCCCTGGTATTGAGATGCACCAAGAATCGCACCCCGGCAGGGGTGCTAGGAGTCCGCGACACCCTTTCAGGGTGCGGATTCCAGAGTGTCGAAATATTCCAGGGGTACGCAAAAAACGCGTACCCCTGGCTAATTTCCTAGCACCGCTCCGCGGTGCCAAATGCCCAAACTCGAGGGCGGTCCTAGACCAACCGTTACAGGACGCGGCTATGGTTTCCATCGAAAATCAAATTGCAGTCGTAACACGCGCAGGCCGTGGCATCGGCCGTGCGATTGCCGTCGAACTAGGCAAGCTTGGCGCTCACGTTGTTCTTGCAGCCCGGACGCGGGCAGAGCTGGAGGACAGTGCGCGGACCATTGGAACAAAGGCCAGCGTCATTCCCACCGATGTCCGGAACAAAGACGAGGTTCGGCGGTTATTCGACCACGTGGCAGCTACGCTTGCGCCGGTCGATATTCTTGTCAATGCGGCCGGCCTGGGAATCTTTGGGCGCGTGGTGGATTTCAAAGACGAAGATTTCGAAATTCTTATCGAAACGAATTTGCGAGGGATCTTTTTTACATCCCGATTCGTATTGCCATCCATGATCGAACGCAAGCGGGGGCACATCATCAATGTTGCTTCTATCGCGGGAAAGGTCGGTTCAGCTAATCGAGCTGTGTATTGCGCCTCCAAGTTCGGGGTCGTTGGATTTACAGAGTCGCTGGCGGAAGAAGTGCGGCAGTATGGCATCCGCGTGTCGGTGATTTGCCCAGGATCCACGGACACTCGTTTTTCTCCGAGCGAGACATCCGGGAAATCCAGAGATCGCATGCTGCGGCCGGAAGATATTGGGCACGCGGTCCGAATGATCGTGACGCAGGAGCCGAACAGTTTTATAAGCGAAATCATCATGCGTCCAACACAAAAGCCATGAAGAGATGTATTGGTCCCTTGTCCCTCGTTTTGCTCCTCGCCGCATGCGACACCGTCAGCGAACCTCCCGATATTCAGGTGCTTCGCGAATCCCGACCGATCGGCGATGCGAAGGAACTTGCCGTCGATGTCAAATACGATGTGGGCCAACTCGAAATCACGCGCGGCGCTGACGACACGCTCTTTTCCCTCGACTTGGAATACGACCGCCGGATCTACGACCCGAGATTCACGTTTGATGCCGGCGACCGTGCCTCGTTGCGGCTTGATACGAACTCGCGTCGAAACTTCGGTTCGCGCAGCCGCCGTGACAACGACCTGACGCTTCGCCTGACAGACAAGGTTCCGATCGATCTGAATCTTACTGCCGGTGTGTCCGAGTCTCGCCTCGAGATGACGGGCCTCAAGATCCGCCGCATGCGATTGCGCGGCGGCGTGGGCAAGACGGAGGTGACGTTTGACAAGCCATCGGGTCAGACGATGAGTTCGTTGGACGTGGAGAGCGGTGTCGGTGAACTCATTATTCATGGATTGGGAAACGCGCAGGCCGAGCAAATTGATCTCAAGGGAGGCGTCGGCCATACCGAACTCGATTTCACCGGCGACCTCGGCACGTCGCGGACGGAAGCCACGATCAAGGTCGGAGTCGGCGCAGTCCGGCTCACGATTCCGCGGGACGCTAACGTCGAGATCGAAGCCGAGGGAAGCTTTCTTTCGAACATCAGTGCGCCTTCATTCCAACGCGACGGCCGCAACTACACACATCGCGGCGAGGGCGGCGCAACAATCCGCATCCGCGTCCAGAGCGGCATTGGCGGTGTCGAAGTGGAATTGATTTAGGAAATCTGTTTGAATGCGCACAGCCGCGTAGCGGCCTAGCACGCCGGAGGCGTGCGAGGAAATTAGCCAGGGGTACGCGCGTTTTTTGCGTACCCCTGGGCTACGTCGACAACTTTGGAATCCGCACCCTGAAAGGGTGTCGAGGACTCCTCGCAACCCTGCCGGGGTGCGGATGTGTTTGGTTCAGACAACCGGGGGTTGCGCTCGCTCCCGCTCGCTTAACCCGCGGCTAATTTCCTGACACGCCTCCGGCGTGCGCAAAATGGACAAACTTGCCCTCGCCGCTGTCTCTGTTATTTAATTCTTTCGTCTAAACCTCCGGCAGCCGGGGCAGATACTATTCCAAAAGCCACCGGCGCGTTTCCCTTTTAGGAGCTTGAATGCAGATTAAACACACTTTTCTGTTTATGTTTGTTGCTGGCCTGGTGTGGACCGGTTATCTGTTCGCATACGTT
>QHXA01000516.1:4365-4627 GCA_003222755.1 Acidobacteriota bacterium | reverse complement strand
TTTCGGCGGTTGGCGATGCGAGCAATCAGCAGGCCGGAACGCTCGCGCCGGGTAGTGCTCGTGTACAGGTCATTTGTGGTCGGGGGACGGCAGCAACCTCCACTCAGCTGGTGCCCTGCACTACGGCTGGCGCAATTCAATACGCGGAACATAACAACGCGCAGATCGTGACGAGCACGTACGCGGTGAACTGGACCGCGCCGTCGAGTGCGAGCGTCGGGACGGTGCGATTCAATCTCGCCGGCAATGCGGGTAATGGAGA
>QHXA01000516.1:571-4168 GCA_003222755.1 Acidobacteriota bacterium | reverse complement strand
TGGGACAATCCGACTGACGACATCAACAGGAGCGCCATTCAACGTCGGTTTCGTTGATGCGACTGGGGCGTCCGTCGGCAGCGGAAATACGGTCCCGTTCACGATCGCCGGCGGCGAGACTCGCAAATTTGTGTCGACCGCGTCCGGCACATTAGGAGTGGGTTTTGCAACGATTACCGCCGATGCCGACGTTCGAGGCACTGCTCTATTTTCGGAATTGGTGAACGGAGCCCTTTTTGCCGAGGCGGGTGTTCCTTCGGCGAATACAGTAACCAGGCAATCTATTTTTGTGGATACAACGTCGGGCTTTGACACGGGCGTTGCGTATGCGAATGCCAACGCGACGCCAGCGGCGATCACGTTCCAGTTATTGAGTGCGTCGGGATCTCCCGTCGGGCCTCCCATAACTCAGACTCTGGCAGGGAGCCAGCATAACGCGATTTTTGTCAGCCAACTGTTTCCGGGGATTCCAGCATTTACCGGTACGATGCAGATCATCAGCGACGCTCCGCTCGCAGCCGTCGCGTTACGGTTCGCTTCATCGGGCGTGTTTACGACACTTCCGCCCGTGACGTTGCAGTGAAATGCGGTTTCTGTAGGGGCGGGTCTCTGGCTGGCCACAACTGCCGGATGCGAAATCCCGGGCGGTCATAGACCGCCCTACAGCGCCTTCACGCCTGTGAACGGTAAAAGGAAGTGGCTCCCACGGCGGCGACGCCCAGGCGGGCGACGCCAGCCTTTACTGACTCCGTCAGAATTCGTGAATAAGGCCGTTTCTTCATCCGCCACATCTTGTTCACGTTGACTTCCTTCACGAGCCACCGCACCGCAAACCAGTAATACAGGCGCGGATACTTGCCTTTGAAAAGCAGCTTGTTTTGATTTCGCGAGGACCAGTTTTCGTTTGGCATGACGCGTTTTTCGACGCGCTGGTAAAACTCCGTGCCCTTAATCGGGAACGCGACGGATGTCCCGACCACATCGGGACGCGTTTCCTTCAGGAAATCAATCGTCATTCGAATATCCGCGGTCGTTTCGTCCGGATATCCAAGCAGGATGAAAAATCCGGCTTGCATTCCAACTTCTTGCGTAATGCGCGCAGCCTCGCGCACCTGCGCGACAGTTGTTCCTTTTCGCATGCTGTCGAGAATTTTCTGTGAGCCGGACTCGGCTCCATACCAGATTCGGAAGCAGCCGGTGTCGCGCAGGCCTTTGAGAATGTCGTAATCGACGAGATCGACGCGCGACAAACATTCGTACGGATGCTGCGCATTTCGCGTTTTGACTTCCCGAACGAACTCGTGTGTCCATTTCTTGTTGATCGTCAGGACGTCGTCGGAGATCCACATAATGTCGGGCTTGTAGCGCTGCTTCAACATCAGCATCTCGTCGACGACATCTTTCGGGGAACGCTGCCGGTGCGTGTGGCCGAACACTTCGCTCGAGCACCATGCACAATGAAACGGACAACCCCGGGCGGTGATCAAAGAAACCGAACTTTCACCATGGTGGGATTTCCACGCCCGGAAATATTCCTCCATGTTGAGAGCGTCGCGATCCGGCCAGGGAAGAGAATCGAGGTTCGTGATTGCCTGCCGCGGCGGCGTGCGATGGACGCGGCCGTCCTTTAGAAACACGATGCCGCGCACGTGCTCGATATCTTTCATTCCCTTTTGCTGGAGCCACGGGATCAGTTCCTGGAGCGTCAACTCACCCTCACTAATACCAATGATGTCGACACCGTTCGCGAAATAGTGATCACACCATTCCGAAGCATCCGGTCCGCCGGCAAGCACGAATTCCACACCATTGGCTTTAGCGATTTGAGCGAGGCGCAACACGTTGTCTCGCGTGATGATGTTCGCGTAGAGGCCCACAATCTGCGGCCGGACCCGCTTCACGGTAGCTTCGAAATCACCAAAGTCGCGAAACGTCGCATCGAAGACATCGACGGAAAATCCTTCCCGCTTCAGGAATGCCGAGAGATATAAGATCCCGAGCGGCGGATAGGGCTTCATCACACGTCGCTCGATGATGTCGTATTTCAGGAAATATGCGTGCCCCAGCAAAATATCACTCATTAAAACTCCAAATCGGGGTGAGGGGCCTCAGTCTACAAATTCGCGACACAAACGGCAACCCTCATTCGCGGATCAGCAATCGCCCATCGGCCATCGCCAATTTGTAACATCTATCCGCAATTCACAATTTTCTATATCGATATCGCTATTCCGTAGGTTGAAAATCGCAAATAGATGTTACAAATTGGCGATGGCCGATGGGCGATTGCTGATCAGTTCGCCGGGACGAGACGCTTCAACTCCTCGAACCAGTTGAGCACGACGCGTATTTCCGGCCTGAGTGCTCCTGCCGCTTCCTGATCGGAGCCGGGAATCACGGCGATCAGCCGGCCATCGGGCAGGATGTCATAGCCACGGAATGCGCCCGAGAGCAGAGTGGGAGGTGGCACAGTCTGAGGTAGCTGCGTTGGCGACCCGAAGGTGACGCTCGGCTGTGTCCTGACAGCCACCGCAACGAGCGGCTGTGCAACCGACGCGACATAGAAGATTGTCTTTCCATCAGGGGACCACGTCGGATGGTAGTCAATTCGGACTTTCGGGATTTGATATATGGCTCCGGTTGCGGGAAACGGCTGAATGAAAATACCCCGATCCGGCGAATACAATTCCCTGGCTCGTGCAGTCGACGCGTAAGCGACCCAGTGTCCATCCGGCGAGAATACCGCGCCGGTAGGTTCGGTCGACTTGACATTCCCGAACGCGGCCGTGGTCTTATTATCCATCGTAAGATCATGGAGTATGTAGTTTCCGCCCTTCAGCTCGGTGAACAGTAGATGCTTGCCATCCGGCGAAAACGATTCAGGAATGTGACTTGCATTTTGCGGCGCGGTTGTGAGCCGCTCCACAGCGCCTACACCGTCGGCTCGGTGCCAGAAGATGCCCTGATCCCCCTGACGGTCGGATTGAAATGCAACGCGCTGTCCGTCGGCGGACCAAACCGGATAACGGTTGCGCCCTTCCAGCGTCAGCCGCTGGATCGCGCTCGTGCCGGCAAGATCATAGATCCAGATGTTGGCTTCCTGCCCATCATCGGTACCCACAGCGAGACGCGCACCGTCGTGCGAGACGCGAGGATGCACGTAGGCTCCTGGCGTTAATTTGAGCGACGTCGTTGTGCCGCTTTGGTCGGATATAACCAATGTGCGCTGATTAGCTGCCGTGTTGAGGGATCCCGGAACGTACACGAGAGATCCCGTGTCGGACACGGAGAATTGGGCTGTTCCACTGTTGAATCCCACTGAGCGCCTCACGCCTGCCAGGATCGGCACGCGCTCACCGGCAGTTGTTCGCGTGCTCAGGTTAAAACGTACAGCAAACAGCGAACCGGACACCGCGTAGACCAGATGGCCGGACGGCAGATATCGCGCGTCACTTCCGCCTTCGACGACGGTCTTACGCTCTCGCGATGTCAGAGACTGAACAACGATTTGTGCGTTGTCCCAGCGATCCGCGGCGGACGAACGATTCTTGGCAACCGTAAACAAAACAGCATTTCCGTTCGGCAATATCTGCGGCC
>QHXA01000516.1:0-539 GCA_003222755.1 Acidobacteriota bacterium | reverse complement strand
CTCGAGCCGTACAATCTGTTCGGGCTTACCGCCGTTGGGTGAGACGACAAAGATTCCTTCAGATGCCCGAGCGAACACGATGCCTCGTTCACTCCAGCTCATACCGGTCATAGAGCTAGACTGCACGATTGTTGTGGGTGAACCGCCAGCTAGTGGAACGCGTTTGATCGTGCTATCGGACGTCGCGTGGAACGCAATCCAATGGTTGTCCGGCGAGAACGCCGGGTTATTGGCCACTAAGAGATCGGTACCAGGAATCACCTGGCTTTCCAACTCGTCCACCGGCTTCCTGTAGAACCGGTTGTTCGCTGTGTATACGATTTGTGTGCCGTCGGGCGAGATCGCTACAACCTGCCGCGTAATTCCTGTGAACTGCTGTCCTTCTGGGAGTGAAAAGTTGAAGCGAACGAGCGGCGGAGATGCGGCAGCTCTTGGTCTCAGAAGCCACACGACGGCAATCGTGAGAATGGCTGTCAAAAGTACGGCGGTGACGAGCGTCAACACATGGTTGCGCCCGAGCTGCGGCTTCAGCTCAGTAG
>QHXA01000515.1:3895-7316 GCA_003222755.1 Acidobacteriota bacterium | reverse complement strand
CTGATCACCCAATATCAAACTCCGATCAATCATTACAGCGTCGCATTCTTCGATAGGTTTCTGCGGAACGACCCAGCAGCCGACCTCACAGCGCGCGTTGCGGGAGTTTCCGACTTACGGTCGAAATAAACTCTGAGGCCAGCGAACCTCTTTACGCGCGGCCGCGAGCACATTGTCAGAGTGGCCACACCGCGCCAGCTTTCGGTACAATGGCGGCGGCATGAATCGTCGCACTGCTCTCAAACTCGGAACGAGTCTCAGCGTGATGGCCGGGGCCGGTCTTTACGGTGGTTATCGGCTTCTGCCCCCAAGGCGGAGTCGCGTGCTCGAACCGGTGGACGTGCTCGCCCGGCGCCTCTACACGAGTCTCGATCCGGAGCAGCGCGCGGCGACGTGTGTGAGTTATGACCCCGCTGCGGCAATACCACAACCGCGGCGTGTGGGGCGGAGGCCACTCGATCCTCTTCGGCTTTAACCGCGCGCAGCGGGCAATCCTGACGGACCTCTTATATGCAGGTCTTTCTGAAGAGGGGCGCGGACGGGTGCCCGAGGAGTACTTCGCGCGCTGGACTGGCGTGAACTCGCTGCGTGTCCTGATCTGCGGCGATCCGACGGCGCCGCCGTATCAAATCATCCTTACGGGGGCGCACTTAAATCTGCGTCTCGGCGGAAAGAGCCGCGAGGGTGTGGCCTTTGGCGGGCCTCAGGTCTATGGTGATCAGCGCGGCAACGAGATCGCTGGGTTGCCGGGCAATCTGTATCGCGATCAGTTCCTGTTTGGCCAGCGTCTTCTCCGCAGCCTCGATGCGGGAAGAAGGAAGCACGCGCTTCTGGAAGAGGCGCCCGTCCAGACACAGATCGAACTCCAGGGGCGGCGCGGTTCGTTTTCCGGAATTCCCGTCGCCGAGCTTGCGCCGGAGGGTAAGGCTCTGGCGCGCGAACTGGTCGAGCGTATCTTTTCAACGTATCCACCAGATGACGTGTCTTACGCGCGCGAGTGCCTCGACGCGAACGGCAGGCTCGATGCGCTCTTCCTGAGCTACTATCAGCACGGCCAGGATGGCGAAATCCCCGAGGGGCAGGTATTTCGGCTGGAAGGTCCTGCGGCAGTCTTTTACTTCCGCGGTTACCCGCATGTGCACGCCTTTCTCAATTTGGCGATGGATGGCGATGCGCCGCTTTCCGTTGGGGAGCCGCTCGGGAATAATCCAGCGTGGCTGGATCACGCAGGCGTGAAGGCACTCTTCGAGTCCGCCTTGCGAGCCGAAACGGGTGCGGACCTCGCCTATTACGATGAGAGCAGCGTTGCCGGCCGGCTGCGACCGGGACTTATCCGCGCCGGCGACATCTACAGTCTCGAAAGCTGGCAGGAGACCGTGGAAGTGGTGGAAGTGCGCGGATCCAATTTGAGCACCTTGCTACGAGCGGCGTTTCGTGAACAAGGCATCGCGTGCGACCCCTCGAAAACCTACACCGTCGGAACCACCGCCTTCGTCGTCACCGAACTCTCTAACAAACTCGGCCGGATCGGCAGCCGCCGGCCGGGTCCCATGCTTCGGGATCTGACCGTCGCCTACCTGCGATCCCATAATTTCCTGACGTCGCACGCCTAATCAGCAAAAATTCGCGAAAGTCGCTAGTGCTCAGGATAATGCGACTTGGTAGTGAACGTGTTGCAAGTGCTGTGAGTGAACAAAGAATGAAAGTCCCTAACGGTGCAAAGCTCCGAAATTCATGGAAGCTGGAGCGCGGCTTTAAGGCCATTGTCTATCAGGTTCAGCAGCTGCGAATCGAGTATACCTATCCGTTGAACGAGCTTTGCCTTATCGAGTGTTGTGACCTGATGACAGATCGCGATGCTTTGTTTCGGGAGTCCCCCGGCGCCTGCAGCTAATCCGACGGCAGTCGGCCCGCGCTGTGCCTGGACGGCAGCGGTCGAAATTGGAACTACAATAATTGAACGCCACGCCGGGGTCTGGTTGAAACCATCGTGCGAAACGACGATCACTGGCCGCCGTCCTCGCTGTTCCGAGCCGGACCGCGGCACGAGCTGGGCCCAGTAAACCTCACCACGTCTCATTTGCGTCCCGCTTTCCGGCTTGGCGGCTTTGATTTCACAGATCTTTCCACCAGCAACTCGACCCCGGCTGCCTCCAACTCCGCATCGATATCCATAGAGGTACCAGCATGTCGGGCGGCGTAGTTCGCGATCTCCGAGTGAAGAGCCTGCGCCCGTAGCCGTTGCACCCATTCTTCCAACACCTCTCTGACTAGGGTTGTGGTTGGCTGCCGCCGGCGTTCGGCTTCCAAAGACAGAAATTGATAGAGCGCATCCGGTAGCGGAACGTGAAAGTTACGTTTCTGTGATGGTTGCATTGCCCGTACTCCTGCCACAATCTTATGGCAAAAAATGTGGCTCTTTCAATGGCCGCGCCGGCTGGCACAGGAACAACCACCGTTGATTCGGCAAAAGGAATATTGTCAATAGCGGCCCGGCAGTACTCTATCTGAACATTCTCAATCAGGCGGTGTCGTGACCATGGCAGATTTCAAATCCAACTACACGTACGAGAATTGGGCCCACACGCTGAAATTCAAACCCGAACTCTTTGCTGAGCCCGAGACTGAGGCGACCGTCGTGGAGATTGTGAAAGACGCGCTTGCGAGAGGCGGCCGCGTGCGAACTCGGGGAGGAGGGCACTCGTGGTCGCACCTTGTGGTGACGGATGACACGTTGGTTCAGCTGGACAAACTCAACAAAGGTCTCATCGCCGATGTGCTCAACCGCCGCTACACGGTACAAGCCGGCATCCGGCTGAAGGAGTTGATCCACAATCTCGCTCTGGATGGATTAGCGATGAGGAACCTTGGCTCCATTACAGAGCAATCGATTGCCGGCGCGATATCCACGGGGACACATGGCACGGGAATTCGTCTGGGAAATCTCTCGACGTCTATCGTCGGGATGAAGCTCGTTACGGGAACAGGCGATCTCCTGACAATCACGGAAGCGGACGAGGATCTTCTGAACGCAGCCAGGGTCAGCCTCGGAGCGCTTGGCATCATTACGCAAGTGACCATCCAATGCGTTCCCATGTACGAATTGGAACACGCGACTTACTTTTGCAAATTTGATGACGTCATTGACAAGATCGAAGTACTGACACAAGAAAACGAACGGTTCCTCATTTGGTGGTTGGTGGCGCCGATCGGACCTAAAGACAACGTCCTTGTCATTACGATGAACCCTCCGGGTACACCGCCTGGAATCCTGGGCCATGCCGGAACTGCGGCCACTGTCGGCGGAAACCCGCTGCCGATGGATACGAACGACCTCTTGAGCATGGTTCTGACTTTGTTGTTCCCCCATAAACCATTTCACCAATTTCTGAAGCGACGGGGCCGCTATGACGAAATTCTC
>QHXA01000515.1:256-3840 GCA_003222755.1 Acidobacteriota bacterium | reverse complement strand
CGAAGCGCTGCGGTTGCTCAGGGGCATCTTCGACGAAGGCGACATCTCAACGACGCTTCCCGTCGAAGTCCGATTCGTTACTGCAGACCAAAGCCTGCTCAGTCCAGCGCGCGGCAGGAATGTGTGTTATATCGGCGTGAGTACCCAGCCAAATGCCAATGAGGTTTACTCGCGTGTTGAACCCATCTTGAAAGATTTCGGCGGCCGGCCTCACTGGGGAAAACATTTTTCGCTCAGACGTAGCGAAGTCGAAGCCATGTACCCAGACTCCTACGACAAGTTTCGGAACATCCGGAAGGAACTGGATCCCAAAGGCGTATTTACGAACACGCTCCTCCAGCAGTTCTTCGATTAGAGAAGCTTTCATGGCAAGGAAGGCAACTAAGAAGGCAAGAGCGAACACATCCGTACACACGGAGCAACCGCGCGCGACTATCCTGATCAATCTCTACGACGGAACTCGAGAACTGCTCGCGCCTGATACAAGAGTGCTCGTGCGCATCGTCGATGGAGAGCAGCGGCATGTCTTCACCGACTTTGTGAAAGGACCAACAATACGAGTCACCGTTCCTTTTCAAGATGGCATGCGCGATATCTACACGGTACTCGTGTCCGCTGATGGGTACGTCCAATCAGGATTTCACCCTGTTCGGGTATCACCGAGGATTCTGCGTCCGGTTTTCCTGATGCTCCTGCCCAAAAAAACGCGCTTTGGGTTCTCGCAGGCACAATGGGATGTACTCCAGGATACTCACCCCGCGTTCACCTCGCTGTTTTTGGAAGGTGCATCCAGTGAGGCGAAAGCTCAGTCCCGATACGAGCGCATTATGGAGCAGAATCCGGACAGCATCGCGTGTCTACTGAATATTCTTACCGTGATGGAGAGCATTGATCTTCCTGAGCTGACGCCACTCGATTACCTGCGCGAGATCGTGTGGGACGAGACCATGGCGCGGGACCGGTTCTTTGCATGGGCGGATCGAGCATTGGTGGAACAAGTTCGCATTGCTGCCGAACAGGGTGCTTTTGCACAGGAGCCGAGTCCCGCTCTCCTGCATCCGGGAGCAACCAGCAGCTACAAACAAATCCAGTTCGGAGAGGCCAACCTGCAATTAACGTTTCACGAAAGGGCGGGTAATGGACAGGACCGGCTGAAGGTCGAGCTAGACATGGATTATTTCAAAGATATGGCTGCGCACACGCTGCTGGAGGTCATCCCCGGTCTCTTCGAGCTTACCGATCCCAAACGCATATATGTCTTGCGTTGGATCGCTGGACATCAGGCGAACGTGCCGGAATTCGATCCGCCATACACCATTCGATCGGCGGAGGCGTGATGTCTACGTGTGCTGCAGCGTCATTGCGAATTAGGAGCGGTTGAGGCGGATGGAGCCGTCGCCGGTAGAGATGCTGAGCGATTCACCCCCGCCATTCAATTTGCCGCGAATAGAGCTGCGGCTGAAGTTTCCTTCCACCTGAAGCGGAATTCCGAGAGTGATGTGGCCATCATTGGTATGCGCATTGATATTGGCCTGAAGGTTGTCGGGAAGAGAGAGCGCCACGCTGCCGTCGCCGGTATGAATCGTCCACCCGGAGGATAGTTTGGAACCGGGCAGGGCGCGGACTTCGACGCCGCCGTCTCCGGTGTTGACGTTGAGGCGATCAAAGCGGCCCTCCGCACGAATGTGGCCGTCGCCGGAGGAGGCGTCGAGCTGGCCATCGAGACGGTAGGTTTCGATGTGGCCATCACCGGTGCGCAGACGGATCTCACCCTTGGCGCCTTCGAGCCTGATATGGCCGTCGCCGGTATGAATGTCCACGTTGCCGTTGATAGGCTCGACGTCCACGCCGCCATCGCCGGTTTCGACTTGCAGTTCGGCGTCGGCGGGCATGCGGACTTCAATCTTGAACGAATGGCGGGCGTTGAAGCAGAACACGCACCAGTGCTCACGGAGTCGGGCATTGACTTCGACGCGGTTGCCGTTCTGGCGAGTATTAATGGTGAAGTCTCGGTCAGGTTGGTACCCGTTGTATTCGACGCGGACTGCGACTTGTTTGTAGCCGCCACCGGTGAGGACTCGGACACCACCGTCATTGGTGTCGATACGGACGCTCGGACGACCGGTGAGATCAAAGGTTTTGGTCCACTCGTCGGCGCTGGCAGGCACGGCGGCCGCTAGAAAAGCTGCCGCGGCAAGGACGAGAAGGACCACGTTCAGTCGCGATATTCCCACAGCCGGCATGGAGCTAAACCTCCACAGTGAGATTCTGGAGCGTGGGGGAACCGGCCGGTGCGAAAAAGGTCTCCCAGCGATGTACCAAAATATTCCGGACGGTGGGCCCGACGCTAAGTGAAATGGTACGACGGACCGGGAAGAAAAGTTCAATCAATGTTTGACAATCAAATGGGCCTACCAGAAACTCATTTTCGGGTGACCACCGCTGACTCAGGCTGTCCTCGATGCCGTGAAGCAATGGCGTTACAAACCCACCCTGTTGAATGGCGCGCCTGTGTCCGTCGTCACAACGATCAATGTAGCGTCGGGCGGCCAAGCAAAAAACGGTTTGAGGAAGGCGGGCTAAAGCCGCGCGGCTACATACTTCACTGCTGATTTGTTTCAAATCGCATGGATGTTTGCCTGATGGGCGGTATATTGAGAGGCAACCATGATGCAACGAACCCTGTTACTCACCTTGTTCGCCGTTTATGGGATGTCTCTTCAGGCGCAGGTCCCATACGAGCGCATTCTTCGCGCGAATCAGGAGCCTCAAAACTGGCTGACGTATTCGGGAAACTATAACGCCCAGCGTTACAGCCCACTTTCGCAGATCACTCCGGAGAACGTGAAAAGTCTCGAATTGCAGTGGATCTTTCAGGCTCGTTCTCTCGAGAAGTTTGAGGCGACCCCGATCGTCGTCGACGGAGTCATGTATACCGTCGAGGCGCCGAACAACATCGTCGCCCTCGATGCCGCCACCGGTCGAGTCTTCTGGACATTCACGTACACACCAGTCGAGGGCGCGCGTCCTTGTTGCGGACGTGTGAATCGGGGCGTGGCGATTCTCGGCGACACATTATTCATGGCAACGATCGATGCACGGCTGATCGCCGTCGACGCGAAGAACGGTAAGCAGCTATGGAATGTCGCTGTCGCGAAACCCGAATCCGGTTATGCAATGACGCTGGCTCCGCTCGTCGTGAAGGACAAAGTGATCGTCGGAACTGCGGGCGGTGAGTACGGCATCCGCGGTTTTATTGCGGCCTATGACGCTAAGACAGGCAAAGAGGTATGGCGCTTTTACACCATTCCCGGTCCCGGGGAACCCGGCCATGAAACCTGGCCGGCAAACTCGGATTCGTGGCAACATGGCGGCGCCTCCGTTTGGGTAACGGGTTCCTATGATCCGGATCTCAACCTGACGTATTGGGGCATCGGCAACCCTGGTCCCGACCGGAATGGCGATGAACGCGGAGGCGATAATCTGTACAGCTGCGCTGTCGTTGCTCTCGACGCCGACACCGGCAAGCTGAAGTGGTACTACCAATTCTCACCGCATGACGAATTCGATTTCGATTCGACGCA
>QHXA01000515.1:0-200 GCA_003222755.1 Acidobacteriota bacterium | reverse complement strand
TGCGAACCGGAACGGATTTTTCTATGTACTGGACCGTGCGACGGGCCAATTCCTCCTCGGCAAACCATTCGTTGAAGTGAACTGGGCCACGGGCTTCGACGCGAAAGGACGTCCGCAACGTGTGCCAGGAATGATTCCCACAGAACAGGGTACGTTGATTCTGCCCGGAAACCAGGGCGGAACGAATTGGTATAACCCCT
>QHXA01000514.1:3667-4161 GCA_003222755.1 Acidobacteriota bacterium | reverse complement strand
TGGAGTCCATCAAGAGCCTGACGCAAATCCACGGGCTTCTGACGTAACACAAATATTGCATTCGCGCGGCGGATCTGTCACACTCCCCTAAACATTTTATGGGAGATAGCGACGACAAGGCCGCCGACCTTTTGCAAGGCACGTTGGACCTTTTGATCCTCAAGGCGCTTACACAAGGTGAGATGCACGGTTATGAAATTGCGGAATGGATTCATGCGACTTCAAATGAAGCCCTGTCGGTGGAAGAAGGCGCGCTATACCCTGCGCTTCATCGCTTGGAACTGCGAGGCCTGCTCGCTTCTTCTTGGGATGTATCGGCGAACAACCGCCGCGCAAAATACTACAAGCTGACTGCCTCAGGCCGGAAGCGTCTGAAAGAAAGTGCCGAGTCATGGCGTCGTACGAGCACCGCCATCAACCGAATTCTGGAGGCCACTTAAATGTTCCGTACACTGATGCTCCGGCTAAAAACTCTTTTTCGGCGAAGGCAGCTC
>QHXA01000514.1:0-3607 GCA_003222755.1 Acidobacteriota bacterium | reverse complement strand
AGAAGCTTCGCGAAGCCGGATTAGCGGATCCCAGATCCGCGGCTTACCGCAAATTCGGCAATGCCACACGCATCATGGAGGATTGTCGCGAACTGTGGTCATTCGCCACGCTCGAACACATCTGGTCCGACATCCGGATCGGCATGCGATCGATCTTGAAAACGCGCTGGTCAATGGTCGCGATTACCCTGTCGTTGTCACTCGGCATTGGATCGACGGCCGCCGTTTTTAATCTTTTCGACTCTTTTCTTTTCCGTCCGCTGCAGGTGCCGGAAACCAGCCGCGTCGTTCGTATTGCCGGCTTGCGTGTGTCGGGTCCGGACGACCTTCTGATATCCAACCGGGATTTCGAAGATCTCCGCGCCCGTTCTAAAAGTTTCGAGGGCATTGCGACATATTCCCCGGGGCAGCTTCCTCAAATTGCGACGCATGCGGGCCAACCACCGCGAACCGCGTTTGCGGTGCTTGTCAGCAGTGAGTTCTTTTCAGCGCTTCGATTCGAACCGGTAGTGGGCCGGGGCTTTCTTTCAGAGGAAGATCAGGTGCTGGGCCGGGATGCCGTTGCAATTATCAGTTCCGGGCTGTGGCGGCGGGAGTATGGCGCCAAGAATGATGTCGTTGGAAAAACGATTCGGGTCAATTCGAAGGAATTCACGATTATCGGGGTGGCGCCTGAAGCCGTGGATGACATCAACGGGTTTGGGAAGCCCGAAGTGTATTTGCCGCGAATGATGGACAGCCATTTTGGCAACGGCGCTTCGCTCGCAGACCGTCATGCGCGGCGGTTGCAACTGTTCGCGAGGCTGAAGGCCGGTATCACACTCGAGCAAGCTCGGGATGACATCCATCGAATTGCGGCGCAACTCCAAGAAGAGCATCCAGACGCCAATCGAGGACAGCGAATGACCGTTCATACGCAACTTGGATTCAAGATGGCCAATATTCCCGAGGCTTTCATTGCGGCCGGTCTGTTCTTCATCATCGCGACGCTCGTACTCGGGATCGCTTGCTCGAATGTCAGCAACCTTCTTCTATCGACGGTGCCAGCCCGTACACGCGAGATGGCGATTCGGGTGGCAATGGGAGCGAGCCGCGTCCGGCTCATGCGCCAGATGTTGATTGAAAGCGGCTTGGTGTCGACAGGAGGCGCGCTCGCAGGTTTGATTCTTGCCGCGCTTTCTGCTCGTTTCATTACATCGATTGTGCTGTTTGCCAACACGCCGTTCAAATTGGATGTGCATGTCAACCAGCGTGTCGCGGTGTTTGCGCTGGCTGTTGGTCTCGCGTCGGGCGTTTTTTCCGGCCTGATTCCAGCGTTGCGTTGCTCTCGCAGCAATCTGAATAACCTATTGAAATCGACGACTACTCAAATGACACCTTCGGGAAGGATGCTCCTTCGGCGAGTACTGGTCGGCCTTCAAATGGCTGTTGCCGTCGTCGTTCTGATGATCTGTGGTTTCTCGCTGGAGCAGCTTCGGCTCTTGCAAAAAGCGGACCCCGGCTTCCGAGTCGAAAACGTTTTGAGGATAGCGGCGCCGGCAATGGCGAATGGCAAGTCTTACCGGCAATCTTTGGAACGCATACGCCATTTATCCGGTATCCAGTCCGCGGCCGCAGCTTATCCGGAGCCCTTGGGCGTCGGTAACGAATCGACCAATGTCATCATCGATGGTTATGCGATGCCGCCCGATCATGCGTCCGAGCGGGTTTACAGTGCGGTTGTCAGCGAAGGTTATTTCGAGACGCTTCAAATTCCGATTCTTCGCGGCCGCCCTTTCGATGAACACGACTCGGGCGGCAAACCCAGAGTCGCGATCATCAATGAGGAAATGGCAAGGAAGTATTGGCCGAATCGCGATCCGCTCGGCGGGCAGATCAAAACAGTAGGACCATCATTGGGAGATAACGAAGCACTGACTCTTGAAGTGGTGGGGATTGCCCGTACAGCGAAATACCATAACCTTTCCGAAGAGCCGACACCTTTCCTTTATTTTCCGATGAAGGAAAGCTTCGCCGGTGGGACGATGCTCGCCGTTACCACCAGCGATCCGGCATCGTTTGCGTCAACCATCCGGCGCGAGTGGCAGGCAATGGAACCCGATACACCGCTCTACGACGTCAGCACAATGTCGCAAACTGTTCGACACGACGTGCTGGTTTTCGAAAGGCTAACCGCACAGATAATGACGGCTGTTGCCTCGATCGGCTTGATTCTAAGCGTGCTGGGCCTTTACGCCATGATTGCTTATGCAGCGAGCCAGCGCACGCACGAGATTGGTATTCGAATGGCTATTGGTGGAACGCCCAAGCAAATTCAACGCTTAATCCTTGCACAAGGAGCAAGACTAGGTAGCTTCGGTATTGTTGCAGGAGTGGGTGCAGCTGTTCTAATGCAATCGATGTTGGGCGTGTTTTTCAAGCCCACCAATTCGTCCGCGCCCGATCCGTTTAGTCCATTCATTTATTTTGCCGTTATTGCGCTTTCCCTCACCGTGACGCTTCTCGCCGCCTACGTGCCGGCGCGCCGCGCATCGATAGTAGATCCCAATATTGCGCTGCGCTGCGACAACTGATATCGGAGGATAAGCGGAGGATAAGCGGCTATATCGCTGCCGACCATGTCACAGTGTAGCGTTATGTATCCACTTCCTCTGACGCTCTAGAAGGACAGCCGCATTCCGAGGCGGAAATAGCGTTCATCGTACTCGCGGCCAATATTCTGAGTCGAGTTGATCACACCGAACCCGTTCAGATTCCTTACTGTTCCATTCGGGTTGAGCTGAAGGTTCGACACGTTCAAATTGCTCGGATTGGCGAAGTGCGGCGTGTTGGTGACGTTGAATGCTTCCACTCTAAACTGGAGCTTCACAGTGTCACTCAATGCCACGGCGCGAAACAGGCTTAGATCCAGGTTCGCCACCCCAGGTCCTCTGAGCGAGTTGAACTTCGCGGTCCCAAACCGGACTTCGGTGACGGGCCTGAATGCCGTCACGTCAAAGTAGGAGGCATTCGGCTTGAAACCGTAGATTTCAACTTTGTCTTTCACCTGATCCGCACGCTGGAGGCTGCCCGGGGCGTTTAAGGACACGGAGCTGGCGCCGACAGTGAACGGCTTGCCGGAGGACGCAGTGAAAACACCGTTCAGTTGCCAACCGCCAACGATTTTGGCGCCCAAGCCGCCGTTATTGAGGAATCTCCGTCCCGATCCAAATGGCAGCTCATAAATTGCCGATGCATCAAATTTGTGCGGCACAGCAGCGTAAATTCCCCACTGTTCTGCCTTGTTGAGATACCAGTACTCGGGAATCGGGATGTTATCGGCCCACCAATCGATCGCTTTCGCGTAGGTGTATGCCGCGGTGAACTGGAAGCCGTTACTCATCCTGCGATTGACGCTCGTCTGCAGCGAGTCGTACTTAACGCGGCCCAGTGGCCGCAGAACGATCATGGGGCTAACAGTCCGGAGTCCGTCCGCCAGTCCAGGCTGGTTGAATGGCTGACTCGCCGCTCCTCCTCCGATCCCACCGTAGTTCAGGTTCTGCGGGATGACCATTTTATTCTGCCGATTGGCCACATAGCCCACCTGAATGTTCAGTTGATGAGGCAA
>QHXA01000513.1:2831-9919 GCA_003222755.1 Acidobacteriota bacterium | reverse complement strand
GATTGGAAATTCCCGACGAAGAGGCGGAAAAGATTACTACAGTGAAGGACGCCATAAAATACATCCAGGATCACCTTCCGAAGTCATAGGATGTCGCCGCTTGCAGCCGCGGGGTTTGCCCGCGTTATGTTTTGTAAAGAGGTTCTAATTTGCAAAAAAGAAGAGTCGTTGTTACCGGCGTGGGGTTGGTAACCGCGCTGGGCACGGGAACCGAAGAGACATGGAAGGGCCTCTGCGAAGGACGCAGCGGCATCTCGACAATTTCCCGATTCGACACCACCCAGTTTTCCACCAAGATTGCTGCTGAGGTTAAGAACTTCGATCCGCTGCAGTGGTTCGAAAAGAAAGACGTCAAGAAGATGGATTCCTTCATCCATTACGCCGTCGCAGCGGCCGATCACGCGATGAAGCAAGCCGGCTTGATGATTACGCCCGAATTGTCGGAGCGGGCGGGAGTCTTTATTGGATCTGGAATCGGCGGATTCACGATTATCGAGCGCGAGCATCAGGCGTTTCTGGAAGGCGGGCCGCGCAAGATTTCGCCGTTCTTCATTCCTTCGAGCATCATCAATCTTGCGGCCGGCCAGGTCTCGATTCGTTTCGGAGCGCGAGGGCCGAACTCGGCGCCGTGCACGGCGTGCTCGTCGGGTGCTCATGCCGTCGGCGATGCCTTTCGCGTGATCGCTCGCGGCGATGCAGACGTCATGATTTGCGGCGGCTCGGAAGCGGCTGTGACTCCCATGGGAGTGGGCGGTTTCGCGGCGATGCGCGCGCTCTCCACACGCAACGAGGAACCGCACCGCGCCTCGCGTCCATTCGACAAGGACCGCGACGGATTCGTCGTGGGCGAGGGCGCGGGCGTTATCATTCTCGAGGACCTCGAACTGGCAAAGAAACGTGGGGCACAGATCATTGCGGAGTTGGTGGGATATGGCATGAGCGGCGATGCTTACCACATCACGTTGCCTCCCGATGATGGTAACGGCGCGCATCGCGTCATGCTCAATGCGATCACGGACGCGGGAATTCGGCCGGAACAGGTCGACTACATCAACGCACACGGTACTTCCACGCCGCCGAACGATCGCATCGAAACCATGGCGGTCAAACGGCTCTTTGGCGATCACGCGCGGAAACTCGCGATCAGCTCCACAAAGTCCATGATCGGCCATCTCCTAGGGGCAGCCGGCGCCGTGGAGGCCGGCATTACATGCCTGGTCGTCCAGCGCGGAGTCATTCCTCCGACTATCAACTACGAGACACCAGATCCGGAATGCGATCTGGATTATGTGCCGAACAAGGCGCGCAAAGCCGATGTGCGGTACGCGCTGTCGAATTCAACTCAGGAATGCGCACCCTGAAGGGGTGTCGAGGACTCCTCGCACCCTTTCCAGGGTGCGCTGTTTTCGGTTTCAGACAACCGGGGGTTGCGCTCGCTCCCGCTCGCTTAACCCCCGGCTAATTTCCTGACACGCCTCCGGCGTGCTCCGCGGTGCCGAAGCGTCCGGCTAGTTCCCAAACGACCCGTACGCTGCTCGTGCGGCGAAAACGAGCATCACGTACTTTTTCGTTTCCACGAAACCGATGTCCGAGACAAACAGCTCGGGATCACTAGACTTGCTGGCCCAGCGCTGAACGTTATCAGGTCCGCCGTTGTAAGCAGCGAGTGCCATTTCGGGAGATTTCAATTTCTGAATCAAAGCCGACCAATACGCCGCACCAAGTTGAATGCTAATGGCCGGCTCATAGAGCTTTTCGACAGTGACTGCCGGCATCCCGATGGAGGCGGACACCGCGCGTGCTGTCTCCGGGATGAACTGCATCAGCCCGCGGGCCCCGGCGCCAGACTGGGAGGTCGGATCATATTTGCTTTCCTGCCAGATGATCGCATGCAGCCACAGCGGATCGATTTTGTACGCGGTGGCTGCATCGCAGATCAGCTTTGCATAACCGACGGGATACAGCAGCGGCATTGTCGTGTCGGTTTTTGGCAGGCGATCGGCTAACGAGATCGAACGGTCGTACTGTCCCGCGACGTACGCGATCTCCGCGGCGGTCCGCCGAGCAGGGCGCGTGAAGATCAGCTCGGAGACGACGTCGGCAGCGGTTCCGGCTTCACTACGAAGCGGATGCCGCAGGCTTGCGAGATCTGCTTCGATATTCTTCAAAACTGAATTGGGTTCGGATAAGCAAACAGCAGCTGAATTGGAGATTGGTTTTCGGCCCAGTTTCTCCGTGGCCCGCTGTCCATAATAGGAAAACTCGTTCCGTGCGAGCTTTCGCCAGACCGCTTTGGCCGCGGCTTGGTTTCCCAATTTCGAGTGGCAAAGCGCCTGGAAGTATTCGACCTCTGCAGCCGTCGCGCTACCAGGCGCAGATCGCAGCCTCGTCCGTCCGAGCTGTTGCAAAATGGCCAGTGCCGCCGCATACCTCTTCTCGATGTAAAGAACCTTGGCCTTGGTGAAGAGAAACACCTGACGCGTTGCTGGCGATAATTGCGTGGCGAGCGCGCGATCCAACGTGGCGAGCGCTTTCTGGTTTTCGCCAAGAACTCGGTAAACGTCGATGAGATTCCGGGTCGCGGCTTCTCTCAATCCCGATTGGCCGTATTTACGGATGTAATCGACGTACGCCTGCTCTGAATCCCGGTACTCGGCCAGCCGCCAATAGCAGGATGCAATTTCATAATCCGATTCTTTTTCCCAATCGGTACCGGCGAAGTCCTTTGCAAGACCGCGATAATCCTCGAGCGCAACCCGATAGTTCTCTTGCTGAAAGTGAATCCGGGCGATGCGATATCTTGCGTCTGCGGAGTATGCCGCATCTGCTGCCGCGTGCTGGTACAAGGCCAATGCTTCTTCGAATTGCCGATGCAAGGCGAAGACTTCGGCCAGTCTCATCTGATCGCTGGCAGAATCGGCCGAGCCGCTGAGGAGCCGAGCCGAATCGAGGGCGATATCGTCGTCCTCGCTTTCGCGTATTAGGGTCCAAAACCCGGCAATGTCATTGAGGGCTCGCGCGCGCTCGTAGCGGGCCTCGCGCGTGGGAAGGCCGTTGTAGATTTGCAAAGCAACGCTGCCGCCGGCTTCGCGCGCGATTTGCAATTTCCATGCCGGCGGAAAATTTCGAGGCAGATGCGCGAGCAACTCCAAAGAAGCGGCATCGTCGTGCAGCCGCGCGAATGCGCGTGCGGCATGCCAGGACGCTAGTGCATGCAGCGGATTGTCCTCGGCGATTTTGCGGAATTCATCCCTGGCTCGCTGCCAGTCGCCTTGATCCTCAGCGACGCGTCCGCGCAGATAGTGAAAATTATTCGCTGCGAAGATTGTGGGTTGCTCCGCGTAGGCTTCATCCAAGCCGGCAGCCGCCGTAATCCATTCCTTATTTTGAATTGCCGTGAAGGCTCGCTCGATGCTGGACTCGAACGGAGTTAGCGCGAATACAAACAGCAGTGTCAGAACCAAAGGCATCGGGAGGCAGTGTATGATGAGTTACTTGTGAGCGTTCTAAAAAATCGTAACTATTCAGGTACGAGATCTGACCAATGTTCAATTCTCAATTCTCAATATTCATCCGATGGGACGCAGACTTCGGATTTTGTGCCGGCTTCTGTCTCCTCGGATGAGAATTGAGCATTGGGAATTGAGCATTGGTCAGATGTATCAAAACGTGCTGAATAGTTACAAAAATTCTTACTGTAGGGGCGCTCATAGCCGCCCCTACAGTTGGGTTGCCCTATGACTGCCACTTTCATCAAAGGCACGAAGATCGCTGAAGAGGTCAAGCGCGAGATTGCTGCTGATGTCGAGACCTTGAAAGCACGCGGCATCCAGCCGGGCCTGGCAGTGGTTCTGGTAGGGGACGATGCGGCGTCTTCCGCATATGTGAACATGAAGGCAAGGAGCTGCGAGCAGCTTGGCATCTATAGCCGGAAGCTCACAATTCCGAGCGCTGTCACGACAGAACAATTGCTCGCTGAAGTGCGCAAGCTCGATGAAGATGAGGCTATCGACGGGATTCTCGTGCAGCTTCCGCTTCCAAAGCACGTGAACAAGCACGCGATCCTGGAAGCCGTCGATCCCCGGAAGGACGTCGATGGTTTTCATTCCGCAAATTTGGGCTCGCTCGTCTTAGGTCATGAGACGCTCGTGGCGTGTACGCCCTTGGGCGTGATGGAACTACTTCACCGTTCGAATGTGAAGATCGAAGGAGCAAACGCAGTTGTGCTTGGCCGCAGCGACGATGTCGGCAAGCCTCAAGCGCTGCTTCTGATGCATGCCAATGCTACCGTCACCATTTGCCATTCCAGAACACGCAATCTGGCGGAGATTACTCGACGTGCAGACATCATCGTCGCCGCCATCGGCAAGACGGCTTTGGTCACTCGCGATTGGGTGAAACCCGGCGCCGTGGTGATCGACGTCGGAACGAACAAAGTATCCGATCGGTCCGAAGTCCGGCGGCTTTTTGGAGATGACGAAGCGCGCCTGAAAGACTTCGACAAACGCGGCTATATCTGGGTTGGCGATGTGGACGAGCGCTCGGTACAGGAAGTGGCATCCATGATCACTCCCGTTCCGGGTGGTGTTGGCCCAATGACAATCGCCACGCTCATGAAGAACACCGTCAAAGCAGCCCGCATGCGGCGAGGGCTTTGATGCTTCGTGTCGGCCTGACCGGCGGCATTGCCACAGGCAAGAGCACCGTCGGCGCACTGTTTGTCGAGCTCGGCTGCCACTTGATTGACTCTGATCGAATCACGCATGACCTTCTCGCTCCAGATCAGGCCGTGCATGCTGCCGTCGTTAAGGAATTCGGAAACCGGATACTCGCCGCCGATGGAACCATCGATCGCAGGATATTGGGCGATATTGTCTTCAAGGAGGATCCTCAGGCACGCGCCAGGCTCAACAGCTTGGTTCACCCGGCTGTCATCCAACGTCAACAGAAATGGCTGAGAGAAATAGAAGCGCACGACCCACAAGGAATCGCTATTGTTGACGCCGCACTCATGATCGAAGTGGGAACGTACAAGAACTACGACAGGGTCATTGTCGTGACTTGCAGTCCGGAGATCCAGAAGGAGCGGCTCAGGGCGCGCTCTGCGCTGCCGGAAGATCAGATCGAAGCGCGCGTTCATTCTCAGATGCCGATGGAAGAAAAAGTGAAATACGCGGATTTCGTTATCGATACCTCCGGTTCGCTTCCTACGACTCGCGCTCAGGTGCGGCATGTGTATGAGCAGTTGCGAGCCGCCACGCCACTCAATTAGACTTTCGCGAATCACAACTGTAGGGGCGCTCTGCGAGCGCCCTGGGCGGTCACACCGCCCCTACAGGAAAGCTATAACAGCCGCGCAAAAAATAAAGGGACGCAGGCAGAAGCTGATCAATGTTCAATTCTCAATTCCCAATGTTCATCCGATGGGACGCAGACTTCGGATTTTGTGCCGGCTTCTGTCTCCTCGGATGAGAATTGAGCATTGGGAATTGAGCATTGGTCAGATTCTATGTCCCCGATATTATGCGCGGCTGTTTATTTCGGATTTCGGATTCGAGATGCAGGACTTGTCCAATTTCGAAATCTCGTCTTACGGATATAGCCGCGATTGCGTCCACTCCGTTCCGGATCTCTCATACTGCAGCCGTTCATGCCTGCGATTATCGCGATCGTTCATGCCTGCGATTATCGCGATGGGTCCAGAACTCGAAGAGCGACGGCATCAGCTTGAATCCTCCCCAGTAGCTCGGACGCACGATGACTCCACCGGACACGCGTTCGAGTTCAGCTATCCGCGCCAGGAAGTCGCGCTCATCCGGCATAACACGGCTTTGCGGAGACGCAGCGGCGGTAATTTGACTGAGAAATGGACGCTGCTGAAAGTAAGCGTCGGATTCGTTTGTCGAAAGCCGTTGCACCTCGCCTTCAATTCGGACTTGTTTTCCGAGGTGCGGCCAGTAGAACACGATTGCTGCGAACGCATTATCGGCGAGCTCCCGGCCCTTTCGGCTCTCGTAGTTCGTGAAGAAGGAAAAGCCTCCCTCACGAATACCGCGATAAATCATCATGCGAACCGATGGCCGGCCGTGTTTGGAAGCAGTAGCCACGGCGACAATGTTGGGATCCATTACCGCAGCGCGTTCAGCTTGTTCATACCATTCCGAAAACAGCACAAAAGGATCTGTCATGATCCTTCAATTGCAGAATGATCCTTCAATTGCAGAATCAGACCGCGCAGTCAAGGCCGATTGACCAGTGCAGGGATAAGGCGGTTTGCCTGAGGGGTTCCCAGCCCGGTCACATAGTCATAGCCAGCCATCGCCGTACATAGAGAGCCACACGTCCCATTGCTGCCGCTAGTGATGTCGTGGTAGGTGCCTTCCTTTGCGGCATCGTAGAGTGGAGTCGGATCTCCGGTAAGTTGTGCTTTTCCTTTTGCAAGCCTCGAGGAATTCGCAATGGCGATCAGCGCGGCCCATTGGGGGGCTCCGGCGCTTGTACCGCCCAGTTCAAACCAACCGGAGAACCCGAAAACGGGAAAGCTGTCGTACGCGGCAAAACCTGTTTCGAAGTCGGCAGCGTACGCCACATCGGGAACTCCACGTCGGAGTTCGGGATCATTGGGTATAGGAAAGTTAATCTGGTATGCCGGCTCGGTCTCATATTTACTTTGGCCGCCGCTGCTGCCGCTCCAGGCGGACTCACTCAAATAATTACCTTGCGAGTCAATCGAGAGTGTCGTTCCGCCAACCGCGACGACATTAGGTGAAGCCGAAGGATAGAGAGTTCCGGCGCCGGAGTTACCGGCAGCAGCAACGAACATCACACCCGGGGCAAGAAAATGATTGTCGTTCGACAACTCATTCGCAAACTCCGGCGCTCCCCAACTCATCGACACGACAGTGGCCCCGTTCTGCACAGCGACATCGACCGCACGCAGCATATCGTCAAGACGATCGGAAGGGGCTTCGACCAGGAGAATACGGGCTTCGGGAGCTATGACATGCGCCCATTCCACATCCAGAGCGATTTCGAGAGTCCAGAGATGGTCCAGACGCGGCCTCTTTCCCGAAGCATAGACCTTGCGA
>QHXA01000513.1:1703-2788 GCA_003222755.1 Acidobacteriota bacterium | reverse complement strand
AAATCCTCTTCGATACGCGCGTGATCAAAAGCCTCGACTATGCCGATGATCTGTCCCGCACCGCGATTCGCGACACGATCGAACCCGTAAGCCTTTTGAATTTGCGCGGGAGTCAGGCCAACGGCCGCCGTGTGAGTTTGTCCCCAGACACGTAAGGGCGGATGAACGTAGGTATCTACGCTGCTGTTTTGTCCGCTGCTGCGCGACGAGCTTGCAATGACACAGAGCAGCGCGATGACAATTGCGATTTGGTTCTTTGAACCAACCATATGGGCCTCCTGCCGTTCGCAACGATTCGGGTGAATGCGTGGATTCGAAATGCTGCAAAAATCCAGCAACTTCGTGGACAATTTCCACGATCTTTACTGGGGAAACTCAGGACCCGGTTCTCTGGGCCAACCGGCATTCATCGCATCACACTTTTCGGCCCAAGCAGGTCCCTGAATTTAAGGCGTATTTGGAACGTGCTGTCCCGTTCGGGTCGAAGAGCTGGGTTCCTAAGCCATTATCCCCAGCGGCCGCGAAGCACGTGTTATTCCAGGTTGCGGTGGTTTTTTAATTCCAGACACCCGGAATTTGGCGGGAACAATCCGGACAGGTGCCTGATGATGTCACACACATTTTTCGGATGCGGTATCCGGAACGCTCGATTAACAACGCATCGCAGCCGGGGCAGTAGGTGTTTTCCCAATTATCGACGCGTGATGGCAAATTGCCGGCGTAGACGAAATTCAATCCTTCTGATTTTCCAATCTCTGCTGCGCGTAATAGTGTCGCGACTGGCGTGTTATCCGGATCAGTCATTTTGTAGTCCTGATGGAATGCTGTTACGTGCCAAGGAATGTTGGGCGAGATCTTTGCAAGGAACCGGGCTATATCGCGAAGTTCCTCGTTGCTGTCGTTGAATCCAGGAATCACTAGCGTGACGATTTCCAGCCAAAAGCCCATCGCGTACAGACGCTGGATCGTGTCCAGTACGTTTTTGAGAAGGCCGCCGAGTTTGCGGTAGTTTCGGTCCTGAAAACTCTTCAGATCTACTTTGTACAAATCGACCCAAGGCTTAATGTACTCGAGAACTTCGGGCG
>QHXA01000513.1:0-1631 GCA_003222755.1 Acidobacteriota bacterium | reverse complement strand
CACTTGTGATCAACGGCTCGTTGTAGGTGCTGGTGACGATGCGCGCGCCTTGCATAACCGAGAGCGCAACGAAGTCTTCAGGTGTTAATCGATGCGGCGGCGCAATCGCATTCGGATCGCGCAGCGCCTGAGAAGTCACCCAGTTCTGGCAGTACGCGCAATGGAAATCGCAGCCGAGCATTCCAAAGCTCATGGCCAGCGATCCCGGCAACGCATGAAAGAAAGGCTTCTTTTCGACGGGATCGAGCTGGAGAGCGCCGACATAGCCGCTGGGTACAAGGAGCGTTCCGCCGCGATTGAATCGCACACGGCAGATGCCATCGAGGCCGTCGAATATGACGCAGCGATGTCCGCAAGCCAAGCATCGCAGTTTGCCGTTTTCCAGGCGCTCGTACAGCTCGCCCTCTGTGGTAGACGTCTCGAGAACGCTCATAAAATCTGTTTGCCAAAAGCGGAGAGGATCAGTTCCATGCCGAAATGCGCGGTCTTATTGTGCACGTCGAGGATAGGATTAATTTCGGTGATTTCGAAAGACACCATTTTCTTCGTGTCTGCGACCATCTCCATCGCAAGGTGCGCTTCGCGGTAATCGGCGCCTCCGCGGACTGGAGTCGCTACTCCAGGAGATTCATATGGGTCGAGGAAGTCCGCGTCAAGAGTGACGGCGTAGCCGTCCGTGCCTCTTGTCACGATGGATACCGCTTCATCCATCACCGATCCGATCCCGCGTCGATCGATCTCTTTCATCGTGAACACGCGGACTCCAGACTTTTTTACGAGTTCGCGTTCCTCCGGATCGACTTCGCGGATCCCGATCTGAACCGCATGCTCCGGCTGGATCTTCGGCGAGAATCCGAAGATCTGCGTGAGCTCGATCGGACCATACCCCATGATGGCTGCCATCGGCATTCCATGAACGTTTCCGCTCGGCGAAATTTCGGGAGTGTTGAAATCAGCATGGGCATCAAACCACATCAGTCCGATCTTCTTGCCCTGCCTTCGAAAACATTCTGCAACTCCGGAAACGGTACCCACCGCGATGGAGTGATCGCCTCCAAGCACCAGCGGCGTTCGTCCTTCGTGACGAATCCCCAAGACGAGATTCGCGAGATGCGAGCACGCATCCGCGATCTCTTTCAGGTATTTTGCCTTCGGATCACCGAAATGGCGCGTTTCAGGAATGATGACGTCCAGATCACCCAAATCCTGCACTTCATGGCCCAGCGCCTGCAGTCTTTCATTCAGATCCGCGTAACGAAGCGCCGACGGCCCCATATCCACACCGCGCCGGTCAGCGCCAAGGTCCATTGGCACACCCACAATTGAGATTTTCTGCATATATTCCTATTGTAGCGTGATGATGCGGAAAGGGCTGGTCTATGGACTATAAATCGCGAACCAAGATCTCTCGAATTCTAATCGATGAGGCTGTTCCTGTTGGTACAAAGGTCATTATTTTGGGCTGGGTGAGGACGGTCCGCAGCTCTAAAGAGATTGCTTTTATTGAGGTCAATGACGGCTCGTCCATGAAGAATATTCAAGGCGTGATCCAGCAGCCCGAGTCAATGCCGGTGCTGCAATACATTTCGACTGGCGCGGCGGTCCGGCTCGAAGGAAAGCTGGTGCCGTCT
>QHXA01000512.1 GCA_003222755.1 Acidobacteriota bacterium | reverse complement strand
CGGTGAGCGCCTTCGCTTTCGGGTCGACCAGCATACGCTTCACCTGTTGCTCAAAAACAACGGGATCCTTTAGCCGTCCATTCGCCGCAATATTCAACAGTTGATCGTCGGGAATACTACTCCACAAAAAGAACGACAGGCGTGACGCCAACTCGACATCAGAAATTCGATAGTTGCCATCGGTCGGAAGCGCCGGCGGCGCTTCGATCCGATACAGGAATTTCGGACTGACGAGCATGCGCTCGAGCGCGCTCTGAATGCCGTTCTCAAAC
>QHXA01000511.1 GCA_003222755.1 Acidobacteriota bacterium | reverse complement strand
TGAGGAACGTCGCTGTGAGCGCGTGCGATCCGGCCTTCAGGGGAAGCCTGTACTGAAAATCAGCCCTGGCTCCGGCAATATCCGGATCGGTGGCCCCGCTCCCTGCGCCGGTACCGCCATTAGCGGTGACCATTCCCTTTCGGCCGATTGTCGTGAGATCGACGCGCTCGCCATCGACGCGAAAGTCGATTTGATGTTCATCGTTCAGTCCAGCGATGGCGGCAGTACCGAGCCGCACCAGGCGCACGGTGACGACATATTCACCGTCGACAGGGAAATAATGCTTCGCATCGGCGCCGCCTCTGGTTCCGAACGGAAGATCTTG
>QHXA01000510.1 GCA_003222755.1 Acidobacteriota bacterium | reverse complement strand
GGTAGCCTCGCGGCTGATTTTCATCGCCGCTTTCATGAAGGTCTCCAGAAGATCCGGCGACATCTTGGTGGCGCCGCCCATATTGTCGAAGCCGTTGCTCTTTGGATCTTCCGGCAAAAATATCGTTGCGTCGATCTCGACGGCAAGCAGATCCCTGATTGCATTTTGATATTCGGCGCGATTCAAGCGATGGAAGCTGACTGTTGTTCCGGCATTCGGATTGGCCGCGGCATTCTTGTCGAGTTCATTTTCGAGCCAAATGCGGAATCCGTCATATGTACTCTTCTCCGGTCTGGGTCTTCCAACCGGCGGCATCGCTCTCGCGCGCAATTGCTGAACGACGCGTTCCCACGTTGCCGCGTCCTTTGCCACATGATCGACGTCCATTTTGTCGAGCGTCAAATCCGCCGTCTTCAATCTTTCGTTGTGGCACGTCACGCAGTACTGATCGAGCAATGCACGCTGCGGCGACTTCGTCACAGTAGGAGTCGCTTGCTGTCCAGCAAAGGACCATAAGAAACCGATAACGAATGAAACCAAAGTGGTCATTACTACCTCTATTAATTTCAGCGGGTCGGAAAGTGCTCGGTGTCGAGTCCGCGTTCCTTCATCAATTTTTCGATGAGAGCAGCAACCTCGGGCTGAGGTGCGACATTGCGCATCACGCGCCGGCCGACGCCAAGGTAATTCCGATAGCCTCTCGCAACATCCAGCGGAGTCCAGCCGAAAGTCGTGGACACGTCCAGACGTGCGCCCTTGTCCACCAGGAACTGGATAATTTCTTTGGATCCTCGTTGAGCGGCCGCATGCAACGCAGTGCTGCCCATTTCGTCCGCCGCATTCACGTTCGTATCGCCGAGGTCGTAAACTGTCTTTACTAATTCGAATGCTTCCTGGTTGCTGCCGGGACTGACACCGCGATCGACGTTCAATCCGGCAGCAAGCATGAGAGCGGTCTTACCATTGCCCGTGGAACCCAGCGGCTTGGCACCCGCGGCAAGCAACAGTCGCGCCATCTCGACATCGGCATTTTGAAGCGCTAATTGGAATGGGGTGATCTCATTGCCGTTGGTCGGCGCAGGAGCGTCGTCGTCGCCGGCTTGCGCGCGATTCGCGGCGGCTATTGCGGCTTGCGTCGCGGCGCTCAGGCTCGAGAGATTATAGTTGCCCTGGAAATTGCCACCGTTGCCGCCGTTGTCCCCGCCGTTCTGACCGAACAGACCGGCATATTTGTAGAAATCGGCGCTGACCGAAGGATCTGCCTTGATTGCCTGTTCTGCCTTGAGCGCGCCGATATGGGCAGAAATGTCGGCGCCTTTCGATTCAAAACCTGCACCGCGTCCGTTCATCGGTGCAGAATTCGCATTCGCGCCCCGATCGAGAAGCATCTTTGCCAATTCCAATGAACTGAGAGTGCCGGTGCCTTTAGGACATGGGTTTTGGCACAAGCCGGGACGACGGACCCTCATCAAATTCACGATCGGCGGACCTTGTTGGCGGTCGACCGCATTCACATCGGCCCCCCGTTCGACAAGCGCTGCGGCCGTTTCGTAATTCGCGTTGAATATGGCGAGATTCAGAAGCGTCGTTCCTTCGGGAGTCTTCGCGTTGACGTTCGCGCCGGCATCGAGAAGCGTTTTGACGACGTCCGTGCGTCCTTCCCGGACGGCGTACATGATGGCATCGTAGCCGCCCTTTGACGTTGCGCGAAAGTCTCCTTCGTGTTCGATCATCGCTTTGATCGGACCGGCATGTCCCTCGAAGGCCGCCCACATGATAGCGGTCTGGCCACGGTTTGGTTCTTTCGCATTCGGATTTGCGCCGGCATTCAGGAGAAGCTTTACAACATCCGTGTTGCCGGTACGGGCGGCAGTCATCAGCGCCGTCTCGCCTTCCGAGAAAACGGTGTTCGGATCTGCGCCAGCTTTCAAAAGCGCATCGACCACCGGGGCGCTGCCGTTGATGCAGGCCAAAGTGAGCGGGGTCATGCCATAGTCATTGGCCGTTTTGACGTTCGCACCTGCGGCAAGCAAAGCCTTCGCGGCTTCGAGGTTGTCCTCATTCACAGCCCAATGAAGCGCGGTCGTGCCGTCGGCGGATTTCGCATTCACGTCGATTTTTTCCTTGAGCAGCGCGGTCACCGCCTTCACATCGGATTTTTTGATCGCGTCAATCAAACGAACATCGACTGCGGCAGCTCCGAAGAGGCTGCTCGCTGAAACCAGCATCAGCAGTAACAGCGACAAATACCGTTGGCCCATTCGATCCCCCGTTGGAATGTTTTTGTGAGAACCACGTCATCGAAAAAGATTCGACAAGGCTATGAAGATTACTTGCAGGTGTCAAGGCAATTCGCATTGTTGTATGGATGAGCATACAACTAGCGGTAACTACTTGAGAATATTCAGTGGGATCTTCGCCACGTATGTGTCCAGAACCTCACCTCCAGGCGCATACGGGAAGGCAACAAAAGCCGCGGTTGTATTGCCCTGAACCCACGTGGTGAAGTCACCGCCTCCGTTGCCGTTGCCATAATTGCCGGCATAGGTAA
>QHXA01000052.1:440-12694 GCA_003222755.1 Acidobacteriota bacterium | reverse complement strand
ATCCCGTCTAACAGCGGCAACGCCAGTGTCGCACCAATGCCGCGCAATATCTTGCGGCGGGAGATGACCTTCTTCGTGATAATCATTGCCTAGCTCCTCGTTATCAAAAACCAGCTTGCACGCCGGAGGCGTGTAAAAACGTGCGCGTACTCCCGGCTAATTTACTTGCACGCCTTCGGCGTGCGCAAGCCTACAGTTCGAACAGACCATGCTAAACGGCGTGCTCCGGACAATCCCCAGCACCAGCGAAGACCAGCGGTAATCACTCCTCGCGCTCTCGCGTGCGATTTTGCGGACCGCGGATAAATCGTAGTATTGGATACCACGGCCAATGCTGTACGCCAGAAGCTTTTCCGCAAGCGTGCGAACATAATCGTCTTTCTGCTTCAGCAGAAGATTCCGGAGCCCTGCGATACCTTCAAAAGTCGTCCCGTCCGGCAGCGACGCAGAAGCATCCACCTTTTCCCCATCGGCCACGGTTCGCCACTTCCCAAGCGCATCGAAATTCTCAAGCGAAAACCCGAGCGGATCCATCCTCTGATGACAGCCGCTGCAAGCCGGATTGTTGCGATGTTGCTCCATTCGATCGCGCAGGGAGTGCGGCTGACCGTCCTGGCCGGGCTCTTTCAAAGACGGCACGTCCGCGGGCGGCGGTGGTGGTGGTGAGCCCAGCATATTGGCGAGCAGCCACTTGCCTCGCAGCACGACTGACGTCCGGTTCGGATACGAAGTGACCGTGAGAACGCTCGCCTGGCCGAGCAGGCCTCCCCGAATACCATCGATAAAAGTCACCTTCCGAAAGTGGTTGCCGTAAATATTTGGTATCGCGTAATGCCGCGCCAGCCTTTCGTTCAAATAAGAATAGTTCGCGGTCAACAGTTCCCGCACGCTTCGATCTTCGCGCAGCTGATTTCCCACAAACTCTTCAGTCTCCTGACGCATGGCCTCGCGCAAATTTTCATCGAAATCCGGAAACGCATCAACGTCCGGTACGAGTCCCGTGAGCTTGCTCATCTGCAACCACTGGTTGACGAAATTGTCCACCAGCGCTTTTGATCGCGGATCGGCCAGCATGCGCCGGACCTGCTGCTCGAGCACCTCTGGTTGCTTGAGCTTTCCAGCGATGGCCGTCTTCAGAAGCTCATCATCAGGAATGCTGCTCCATAGAAAGAACGACAGCCGTGATGCCAGATCCACATCATTGAGACGATAAACGGACCCAGCCGCGGCTTTCGCCGGTTCGTGCTCGATGCGAAAGAGAAAGCTTGGTGAAGCCAGGATTCGTTCCAGGCCGCGCTGAATGCCGGCGTCGAATTTCGCGGCGGCTCGGCCGTCCTTGTAGAAATCAATCAATGTCTGAACATCCTGTTCAGTCACGGAGCGCCGATAGGCTCGCATGGCAAGGGTTGAGAGAATCTTCCTTGCGCAAGGCTCTTCTGATGCGGCATCCTTCGGCCGGCACACAAAGATTTTGCGGCGGCTCGGTGACTCGTCAGTCATTCCGGCCGTTTGGAAAGGCCCGGCGATCGCCACCGTATCCACGGCGGGATAACCGTGATAGAGCTCATTCGTCGTCCGCGCGAAGCCTCTCTGCGGCGGCTGCAGTACCCCTTCAGACTCCCAGAATCTCCTCACGAACGAAACGTCAACGTCGTGGGTGCCCGCCTTCACGGGGAAACGTACCTCGATGTTGGCGTCAGCCGTGTGCATGTATTCTTCGAATTCGGGATCTCCTTGGGTATTTCCCGCAAAGCTTTCGGGCATCGTCATGCCCTTGGCTTTTCCGCCAACCTCGAACCTCTTGATGAGAACCCCGTCGAGCCGGATGTCTATCTGGTGCGGCTCGCCCATGCCGATGATGTAAAGGTACAGCTGCCGTTTCAAGAGGACTTTGATTTGATACTCGCCGTCGAGTGGAAAGTGATAACGGATTGCAGTACCGCCGTGCGAGCCGAATGGCAGGTCCTCACTGGTGCGCTCGTCCTGGACCAACGCGGTCGGAATCTTGAAGACGTCGGCAACTGGATTGACCGTGGGATCTCCAACGGCAAGCCGGCTGATGGTGCGCGCCGCGGAGAGGTAACCCTCCAAAAGCGCCGGCGACACTGAGAGCACACTGGCGACGTTGTCGAAACCCTCCTGATCCGCTTCGTCGGCCGAGAGCAGAGACTTACCGTCGATGTTCAGTCCGAGCAAGTCGCGTATGGCATTTGTATACTCCGTCCGGTTCAACCGGTGGACGGCGACGCGACCCGGATTCGGATTCGCCGATGCCGCATCCTCGAGCGTCTTCTCGAGCAGCGTGGTCATTGACGTGTAGGTTGCCGAATCGGGACGCGGTCTGCCCGGCGGCGGCATCTCACGCGCGCGCAGTTTTCGCAGAACCTTTTCCCATAGTTCCGCGTTACTGCCCACATGGTCGACATCGGGTTTGTCGAGCATCAGGCCCGCAGTTTTCAGCCGTTCGTTATGGCAGCTGACGCAGTACTTATCGATGACGGTACGGAGTTGTGGCCCGGTCTGCGGCGTGTCCTGAATCGGCGTCGCCCAAACATCCCCCGGGCTGGCGACTAGGAGTAGGAAGCATAGCCACAACAAGGCACACAAATCACAAAAAAACGGAACCGCTCTTTGTGATTTATGTGCCTTGTTGTGGCGATTTCCCTTTCCGGAATTCAGGTCATCTGGGAGCATTCTCTAACCCTTCGCGCTTCATGATCAAATCCATATTTGTTTTGGCTTGTTGCAGTCCGCCTTCGCTGATTTGCTTGGTCAGTGTGGCAAGCTCGTTCGCCATTGTTGCGGCCTCGGGTGCAGAGGCTGCCGTGCGGATTTTCTGTGCGATCGTGATCGCCCGATCCGTCCATTGCAGCACGTCATTCAGCAAAGCGGACACTTTCATCGCGAGCATCTTAATATTGGCGGACGCACCCTCCGCGTTAACGGCGAATTCAAGGTGCTGCAGCGCGCCCGTTGCGGCCTTCTTGACGCCGTACCCGGATCCGGGGCCTTTCTGCTCGATGCCAGAGTCCAGTGCATTCAGAACGTGTACTGCGTGGAGTTTCATCTCATCCAGGTTGTTCGAGCTCTTCACGGCCAAATCCGCGTGAATCGCGGCGACTTTCCCATCCGCGACCGCTACAATGAGAAACCCTACGTTACTCGGTGTGTCCCTCCAGTTCGTCATCACGTGACCGAGATGAAGGTGGGCCGGAATCGCTTCCACCTTCGCCGCCAGAATCGCGCGATTTTTCATTTCGCCAGTGATCCTCACCGGCCGGCCGGCATAGAGGGGAAAACCCCCCAGATCCTGGTTCGCAATGGGAATGATTTGCTCTTTGTCGTCGACGAGGACATATTTGGCGAGCGCCTTGATGCACTCGAACAGGCACTCGCGCTCTGACATTTTGCCGGCCGCCCTCATCTGATGGGAAGCACCGCACATGCTGTCGGAAAGCCTGCCGCTCCAGACTTGCTGCGTCCGCTGGTCCTGAAATGCCGCGGCCGTCGCGCATGTGAGCAGTATCAGTCCCAAGGTTTTCTTCGTTACCGTGTATCCAGTGTTGAACTGCGTGTGAATTGTATGAATTGTACCTCTGCCCACGGAATACCGCGATGTTTTTGCCATACCCTAACCGGGCACGCCGGAGGCGTGCCCGGAAATTCGCCGGGGGTTAAGCGAGCGGGAGCGAGCGCAACCCCCGGTTGTCTGAAACCAAGCAGATCCGTACCGTGACAGGGTGCCGAGGACTCCTTGCACCCCTGCCGGGGTGCGCATTTCGTCGAGTTCGTTAGCCGGGAGTACGCGCACAAAAAACGTGCGCGTACTCCCGGCTAATTTACTTGCACGCCTCCGGCGTGCAAGCCCTCCTCGTGAGGACCTCACGAGGCCACCTTGATCTTGTGTAACTGGCGGTTCCTGTGATTAATTGCCACTCATGAAAATCGCGTTCAGGGCAGTGGCCTGCATCCTGTGGATGGCTTGGTGCGCTCCGTTGCCGAATTTCGCAGCCGTGAAGGACACGGCGGGTTTTTCGCACAACGTCGTGGTTTCGGTCGATCCAATTGCGTCACAGGTGGGAATGGAAATCCTGAAAAGGGGCGGCAACGCTGTCGATGCCGCTGTGGCTACAGGTTTCGCTCTGGCCGTGACGCATCCCGCCGCCGGTAATCTCGGTGGCGGCGGATTCATGCTGATCTATCTTGCCGGCAAAGACGGACGCCTTACTTCAGTGGATTACCGCGAAAAGGCGCCGGAAAAATCCACACCCACAATGTTCCTGACCAATGGCGAAGTCGATGCAAAGAAGTCGGACATCGGGTATCTCGTCATTGGCGTGCCTGGCACGGTTCGCGGTTTCTGGGAGGCGTGGAAACGCCACGGAAAGCTGGAGTGGAAAACTCTTGTCGAACCTGCGATGAAGCTCGCGCGAGACGGGTTCGTGGTCGATGAAGTGCTTTCGCGATCATTGAAAGAGCAAGCCAGAGTGATGCAGGAGTACAAGGAGTTCGGGCGCATCTATCGCAAACCCGACGGCGCTCCGTACCAGCCCGGCGACACTATGAAACTGCCGGATCTCGCATGGACTCTCCAGCAGATCCACGACAGGGGTGCGGACGGTTTCTATAAAGGTGAGGTCGCGAAAAAACTCGTCGCCGGAATTCAGGCCGGTGGCGGAATCATGACTTTGAAAGACCTGGAAAACTACGATGCGAAAGTCCGCACGCCGCTACGCAGTACATATCGCGGATATGAGATCGTGGGCATGCCGCCATCAAGCTCTGGCGGCACAACGACGATTCAAATTCTGAATTTGCTCGAAGGCTACGACCTTTCGGCAATGAAGCGCCGCGATGCAAAGACGATTCACCTTCTTGCCGAAACGATGCGTATCGGTTTCTACAATCGCGCAAAGTATCTCGGCGATACAGATTTCGTGAAAGTCGATCTCCCGAGGCTGACATCGAAAGAATTCATCAAACCGTTTCGCGAAAAGATCAGTCTCGAGCGCGCGCTGAAGAGCAGCCTGCTCGGCGCGGATATCATCACGCGCGGAGAGGGAACCGAGACGACGCATTTCTCCGTAGTCGACGCGGACGGAAATTGCGTCTCGAATACGTACACACTCGAGCAGAGCTATGGTGGCCGTGTCATCGCACCGGGTACAGGTTTTCTGCTCAATAACGAGATGCACGATTTCAACATCAGTCCCGGCGTCACCGACACGAAAGGGCTGATCGGAACGAAGCCCAACCTGATCGAGCCGGGGAAACGCATGCTCAGCGCAATGTCGCCCATAATCGTGCTCAAAGACGGAAAGCCGTTGCTGATCACTGGCAGTCCGGGCGGGCGCACAATCATCAATACCGTGGTTCAGATCATCGTAAACGTGCTGGATTTCAAAATGGACATCCAGGCCGCTATCGACGAACCGCGCGTCCATCATCAATGGATGCCGGATACTCTCACCATGGAAAGCAAACTCGCGGATCTACAGCCCGCGCTCGAAGCAATGGGACATAACGTCCGCACCGGGGGCGCGCAGGGCGACGCGCATTCGGTCTTGATTAAGGATGGAATCAAATATCCCGGTGTGGATCACCGCATTCGCGGCGGCGCGGCGGGATACTGAAGAGAATAGCCACAAAAAGGCACAAAATTCACAAAAGGTCTTGTGAATCTTGTGCCGTTTTGTGGCTATTACTTTCCTGAATCCCATCTCTGATGAAGTATGATGGCGCCAATTTTTGCTGGATCGTCATCACACATGTCATCCCAGAAATGGCGCGTCATTACGCTGATCTGCGTTTGCCAGGTACTGGTACTGGCGCTCTGGTTTTCTACAACCGCCGTCGTACCGTCGTTGCAAAAAGAACGAACACTTACGTCATTCCACGTGTCGCTGCTCACCAGCAGCGTGCAGGTCGGATTCGTTATGGGAACGCTGTTGAGTGGATTCTTAGGACTGGCAGACCGGTTGAATCTCCGTCGTTTCTTTATGACCGCCGCAGCCATTGCGGCTGTCGCAAACTTGTCGATTCTCTTGCTCGATCCGGCATCCTTGGGAATCCCGGCTCTCCGTTTCGTGGTTGGAATGTGCATGGCGGGCGTGTACCCCGTGGGCATGAAAATGGCAGCGAGTTGGGCCGAGAAAGATATGGGATTACTTGTGGCTTTGCTTGTGGGCGCGTTGACGTTGGGCTCGGCATCGCCGCACTTTCTGAATGCAATTGGCGGCTTGAACTGGCGAGCGACTGTCGCGCTGGCTTCCGCGTCCGCCGGTCTTGGTGCGACGCTCATCTCTTTTGCGAGAATTGGGCCGAGATTCGCCAAAGCTCCAGGTTTCCGGCCTGAGCTGGCGTTCAGAGCGTGGACCACACCGTCATTGCGTTTTGCGAATTTCGGCTACTTTGGCCACATGTGGGAGCTCTACGCCATGTGGACCTGGATCGGCGTTTTTCTTCAAGTAAGTTTTCAGATGACGATGAATGCCGACCGCGCATTCATGCTTTCAAAGCTCGCAACGTTCGCGGTCATCGCAAGCGGTGGATTCGGCTGCGTCATCGCCGGTTGGCTTGCCGACCGATGGGGCCGGACGACGGTTGCGATGACGGCAATGCTTCTCAGCGGCACCTGCTCGATATTCGTAGGATTGCTGTTTGGCCACAACCCGGCATTTTTGATCGCGCTCTGCATTGTATGGGGAATCACCGTGGTCGCCGATTCGGCTCAATTTTCCGCAAGCATTGCCGAGCTCTCGGAACCATCACTTGTGGGTACGATGCTTACAGTCCAAACCAGTGTCGGTTTTCTCCTCACCCTGGTCACAATCCATCTCATTCCTCACCTGGTTGACGCTTTCAGCTGGAGGTATGCGTTTGCGGCACTCGCCATCGGTCCCTTCCTCGGAACGTTGGCCATGGCCAGACTGAGGACTATGAAGGAAGCGCTCGCGCTGGCCGGCGGGCGCCGATAGAGCAAAAGATTTGGATTGACGATTCGGCCGTACGGTTTTAAGGTAGCCGCATTCTAAAACGCAAACGTTTCGACACAGACGTGTCGGAAGGGAGGAATCCAATGGGATATCAGGTGAAAGGCCGCTTACTTGAAGTTTGCACCTGCAACACGCTTTGCCCATGCTGGGTTGGTGAGGATCCGGACAATGGTACGTGCGATGGATGTCTCGCATGGCGGATCGATAACGGCATGATCGAGGGTATCGATGTTGCGGGAAGAACGATTGTCGCAATGGTGCACATACCCGGAAATATTCTGAAGGGTAACTGGAAGGCGGTCCTCTATATCGACGACGGCGCCACTCAACAGCAACAGGACGCGATGCTGAAGGTCTGGAGCGGAAAAGCGGGAGGCCCGATTGCCGACATGGCTAAATTAATCGGCGAGGTTCTTGCGGTGGAGCGGGCGCCGATCAAATTCGAAGTGGAAGGAGTGAAGGGCTCTCTTCGGATTGGCGAGGCGATCGAAGCGGACCTGCAGCCTTTCGTCGGCGCAACGGGACAGACGACGGCATTGCACGATAGCATCTTCACCACGATACCGGGTTCGCCTGCTTTCGTCGGCAAGGCTTCCAAGTACAGGGTGACTTTGCCGCAGCACGGTTTCAAAATTGACCTTAGCGGGCACAATGCCGTCCAAGGAAGTTTCCTCTTCGAAGGTTAGTTTAAATGTGGGCCCTGGACGAACGCCGGTTCAGAACGACACTGCTAGTCGCGATTATCACTCTCTCGTGGTTCGCTCTGTGGGCCTGGGGACGGACCCCCACTGGACAGCATTTCCATCATGCTGCCATGGGGGCCGCCATTTTCAAACAAGGGATCAGTTCGGTCCTCTTCTTCGCCTCGGGTTGGACATTGATGACGATCGCAATGATGCTGCCGACGTCATTCCCACTTCTGGGCCGCTTTTATGTGTTGATCAGCGACAAAGAAAAACGTTCTTTTCTTCTTGGGCTATGTATCGCGGGCTACCTGCTCGTCTGGGCTGTGTTTGGCTTGCTCGCGCACTATGGAGTTTCACAGCTCTACCCGTTAGTGGCGGGCTTGAATTTTCAGAGTGGACTGTTGATCGGTGCGGGAATCTATCAATTCACACCGCTTAAACACTACTGCCTGCAGAAGTGCCGTTCGCCTCTAAGCTTCATCATCCAACACTGGCACGGCCGGAACGAAGCAGGTGAATCTTTTTGGCTTGGCGCCCATCATGGCCTCTTCTGCATCGGATGTTGCTGGTCGCTAATGCTTTTGATGTTTCTTACCGTCAGCGTTCACCTGCTGTGGATGCTCGCATTGGGCACTGTCATGGCAGTTGAAAAGAACATGCCGTGGGGCAACCGGCTCAGCACTCCATTGGGACTTGTCTTGGTGATTGCGGGATTCGTCTTCAGATTCGCACCCGCTACATTTGGATTTTGATGTCGTCACCGTCGATCACAACGTTGTACGTGGAGAGATCCTTACCAAACGGAGTCAAGACATTTCCCGTTCTCAGATCAAACCGTGCCCCGTGCCAAGGGCAAGTTACTACCGCTCCTTCGACGTGGCCCTCAGATAGCGGCCCTCCACGATGAGTGCACGTGTCACTGATCGCATAATAGCCATCTCCGCTGTTGAACACGGCGATCTTCTGACCGCCAAGTTCGACGACGATGGATTGGCCAATTCCTAGCTCACCTTTACCAGCTACTCTCGTGATGTCGCCCATGATGCACCTCCCGGGGCGGTATTAAACTTGCGCCAGGCATGTAGTCGCGAAGCTGTGAAAAATTGGCGGCGGCGCGAAGTCCCCTCCTCGTCTGAGGAGGGGACTTTTTCGTCACGGCCGATAATTTTTTCACAGCTTCCACGCGACTACATGCCTGACTGCTACGTCTCACATAACTAGAAATCCAGACGCACCTGCGCCTGAAGATTCCTGTTTCCCGTCTTGGTCGAGATCTGACCGAACGTTCCGGAATTGATGTTCAAGTTTGGATTACCCGGAGTCGGATGATTGAACATGTTCTGCGCATCCATGCGGAACGTCAGGTTCTTGGACTCATGAACGCGGATGCTCTTCTGGATGTTCGCATCGAAGTCCCAGCGGCCAGGTCCCTCGATTGTGCGCAAACCTAACGTGCCAAGAGCCCCAGGTTTTGCGTTCTGCAATACAACACGCCCGTTCGCGTCCGCGAGCGCGGTATTCGCGCAAAATGAGCGAAGATTTGCTGCGATTGTGGCACACGCGGGGTCGGCGACGCGTTGGTACTGTTGCCCGAAGAAGCCGCCGAAAATACCGCCTTCATCCGGCCACACCACTTCACCTTTCCGGGGGAGAGCCCCGGTAATATCGGGAGTACCCGCGGCGTAAAGCGTATTCCTGCTTTGGATGTTCAAAGGCGCTCCCGATGTCAGGTTCAATATGGTTCCAAACTTCCATCCCTCGATCAGGCGAGCCACCCATCCAGAACTGTTTCCGCCCAACAGTTTGTTTGGTCCGAATGGCAGTTCGAACGTGCCGTAGCTCCGGAAATCGTGAGTGCGATCGCTCGAGAGTCGCGTGTAGTCGGTCGCACGATTCCACAGATCACGAACACCCGAGGTGACAATGCCCAGACTCCGGCTCCACGTGTATGTGGCCTGATAGCCAATGCCTCGGGTTGGACGCAGCGTCATCTGTGTTTGCAGTGAATGGTATATCGAGCTGTCGGAGTTCGTACGAAGCGTGATTGCGGCGAACTGCGGGTTGGTCACAATAAAATTCTCCGGGAACAACCCGCTGGATCGAAGCAATCCGCCATTGATGATCTCGCCCGTCTGCTGAACTGTTCCGATATTGGTGGTATTCAGAAGCCTCGCGACCGCTACGAAGTCGCCGTTCGCGATGTTGGTACGAAATGACGCGTGCCGGCGCAATGCCTCGGAACCGGTCACGTCTCTGCCGACCACGCCGATGCCGCTTCCAAGATTCAACCCGCCCAGCATACGATCGAACAATTCCGCGTTGCCGCCGGCTCGCGTGATTTCCAGCGCCTGAAGCAATCCATTGTTGCGGATGTCCGCGTCGTTCATGTTGTAACCCTGGCTATGGAGCTTCACTCCACGCGTGCCGACATACTTGACGTCCAGTGTGAGATTGGACGCCAGTGATCGAGTCACGCCCAACGTGAAAGTCTGAACATAAGGAGTTGTGTAGGTCGCTTCATGAAGTGAAATGCTCTGCGCACGTTGAGTGATAGGAATGACCTCGAAGGGTCTCTGCGTCACGGCCAAAGGAAGCGTGATGTTCGAGAAGTCACGGAAGGTTCCATTGCCTAGATCTGTGGGTTCGGCTGTAAACCCGGGGAGATTTCCGACGTCGACATCGATCCATGAAATGCTATTGCCGGGCAACTGATACGCGATCTGGTAGCCGCCGCGCACAGTGGTCTTGTTCTGGCCCCACCAGTTTGGTGACCATGCAAAGCCGATGGCCGGACCGAAATTATTTCTGTCGCTTGGCCAAATCCCCTGCTTTGGATTCGCGGTGTCCTTGCCGATGAGAATCGTTTTTGTTAGCGCACCCTTCTGCGGCCCGCCGCCGGACATCCAGTCGCCGATGCTGCGGCCTGAATATCCGTAGAGCGCGTTGTTGCCTCCCTCCAGACCGGGCGTAAAACCCTTTCCGGTGGCGCTGACAAGATACGGCACTCTGAATAGGTCATAGCGCACGCCGAGGTTTAAGGTCAGATTGGGCGTGACTCTCCAATCATCCTTCACGAAAAAACTCACTTCATTCTGGTGCCAGTCGCGAATTCTTCCGAATATCTTCGGGTCTTCCGAATGGAAATAGGTGTCGCGGAAATCCAGAAACTTCGTGTCCGTCGGTTCGCGGATCTCAAACCGTTCGCTAATGCTGCCTACGGATCCGGAAAGAAACAGCAGCAGGTTCTCCGCTAATGTGCGGCTGTTCGTCAGAAGGCCCGGAACCGTGTCGATTCCTCGCACCGGAACATCGCCCGCGCCCCCAAACACAGTCGGAATGATGTTTTGGGGCGACCATGAGAAAGAGTGAGCAAATCGAAGCTCACCGCCGAATTTCATGGCGTGAGGGCCCTTGGTCCAACTGAACGTGTCCGTGTATCCGGTCAACGGACTGCGGTTGCCGCGATTCGAGCAGGTGAGGTCCCCGGGACATACAATCATGTGGTCCGGAAACAAAGTCGGTTTTTGGATTATCGGAATGCCGTTGATCTTAGTAAGAAAGTCCCAGGCCGGCTTCTGAATGCTGGGGTCGTGGTTTGCGATGGCGAGCTTGTCTTCCAGGTTCGTGTTCCGATAGGAATAACGAAATTCGTTAAGCGCATTCGAAGAGAACGTGGATGTGAACTGAACCATCGCAATTTTCGGTGAAGTGTTGATCTCACCGCCCCAGCCATTGGGCCACGGCGATACGGCAGCGTTGTCATCGTATCGATATTCCTGAGCATAGCTTCCCGTCAGCTTGTGGTTCGAATTGAAGTGGTGATCGACCTTCACGTTGAACTGCCGCCGATTGAATTCATCTTGCGCGCTAGCTCCCGAACCGCCAAAACCCCCAATGGTCCGGCGCACCCACCGATGGGTTGCCATATTCAAACCATCAGCGCCGTTTTGAGCCGTCACGAAAGTACCAGTAGAAGCGTTGAACGCGTTCGCGTGCGGCATATTCTGGATGAGCTTGGCTATAAATCCGGTCGGATCCATTTGCCTGCGGAACGGATCGCCGGGATTCACCGCATCCCCAAAGACGTTGAAACTTTGCATGGGACCTGTCGCTCCCGGTATGCGGGTCCAATCCAGAGGGTTGCCCAATAAATCGACGACAGGCGACACGCGCGTGGTGCCGGAACCGCTAGGCGACACTTCCGCATGGCCGTTGTTCACTCCGGGAAAAAAGCGGAAGATTCCTTGCCGCGCCAAATCCGTCAAGACAGGAGCATCAACCGTGGTCTTCTGAAGCCCTCTCTGGCCATCGAAGAGTGCAAAGAAGAACGTTTTATTGCGAACGATGGGTCCACCAAGGCTCGCTGTGTATTGGTGCCGGTTGGTCCACGTTGGTGTGAGACCTTGCCGGTTGTTGGACCAGGAATTCGCATTCAGAGCCGAGTTTCGCGCATTCCACACTGCAGCGCCGTGAAACTGATTCGTGCCCGATCGGGTTCGCGCCTGAATTTGCGCCGAACCTCGGCCTTCCACATCCGCCGCGGCAACAACGACACGCATTTCCTCGAGCAAGT
>QHXA01000052.1:0-409 GCA_003222755.1 Acidobacteriota bacterium | reverse complement strand
GTAGATACCTTGCGCGTGCCGGCCATTGTTCACAGTGACGCCGTCGAGTTGAAGGTTTACGTTGCCCGAGCCGCCCGCCTGAATGCCGGCGAATGTCGTTCCCGCGCCGCCATCACCGACGACACCCGGCATTTTCGTCACGAGATCCATCACATTACGGCCTACCACCGGCAGATCCACCACCTGCTTCTCAGAAAGCACTCTGCCGACCGATGAAGACACGGTGCTCAAAAGCTCGTCGGCCGCTGCAGTCACCTCGAGACTCTGCACGGCGGTACCCACCTGCAATACAAAATTTTGGCGGATCTGCTGCGCAGTGCCGAGCGTCAGCTGAAATGTCTGAGTTTGAAAGCCCGGCAGCGACGCAGTGACCCGATACGGTCCTGGTTGGAGGCTGGGAAATCGATAC
>QHXA01000509.1 GCA_003222755.1 Acidobacteriota bacterium | reverse complement strand
CGGGCCAGCCGTTTCTCGGTTTGGTTGAAAAGCTGATCGCAGATATCCTCTTCCATATCGATGTTGTGGACGAGCAAAGAGGCTATGAACTTTTCGGAAAGCTCGGGCTGAGCATGAAGAGCTTGGAGCATGGCTCGCTTCTGAATTTTGAATACTGTAGAGGATTCTGTTGTGGTCGCTGTGCTTATCCTCAGAGAGTGCCCGACCAGGCATCCTTCGCCGAAAAAATCACGAGGCGCGAGTATCGCCAGTACTGCTTCCTTGCCCTGGACCGAGGCGATAGTGATCTTCACCCTGCCGGACTGGATAAAATAGATGGCATCTGCCTCGGCTCCTTGAGAAAAGAGTCTTACGCCCTTCCGAAGTTTCAGTATCTCCTTACCCTCGATGATGTTTTCGAGCATGCGCCCGACATAGGCATCGATCTGTGTGGATTTAAGTTTTGTGATCTTCTTCGGTTTTCGCATTATGGTGGCAGGGACGCTCCGGTTCTCTAAGTTGTGACGAGAGAGTTCATCTCAATCGTGTAAGACCACGTCAGTCATCAGTTCGTGTCTCACTGTAACGTCTCCCGTCCCCGTGTAGTCGATGAGCCCTAGTTTTTTAAACTTATTCATGAAAAAAGTGATTCGCGAACGCGTCGTGCCCACCATTTCGGCCAGGGTTTCGTGAGTCAGTCTTGGCATCTTGGCATCCGGCATGTCTACGTGCCGGCCAAACCGAGTGAGTTTCAGCAGGACGCGGGCCAACCGTTTTTCGCTATGGTTGAAGAGCTGATCGCAGAGATCTTCCTCTAAATCGATGTTGCGGGCCAACAATGCCGCTGTGAATTTTTCCGAAAGATCGGGCTGAGCGTGAAGGGCTTGGAGCATGGCTTGCTTCTGAACTCGGAATACGGTGGACGATTCTGTTGTCGTCGCCGTACTTATCCGGAAAGGTTGGCCGACCAGGCATCCTTCACCAAAAAACTCACGAGGCCCGAGCATAGCCAGTACTGCTTCCTTGCCTTGAGCCGAGAGGACAGTGACCTTCACCTTGCCCGTCTGAATAAAATAGATGGCGTCCGCCTCGGCTCCTTGAGAAAAGACCGACGTGTTTCTACGGAGTTGCAATACATGTTTGCCAACCACAATATTTTTGAGCAGGCTCTCGACATGCGGATCGATGTCTGTGAACTTCCTTGATTCTTGCATAAACCGAGCGGCACATAACTGCCGGCGGGACACCCTCCTGCCTGTCCACTTTATTGAAACTGCATTCGGCGATCGAGTTTGATCTTGACTGATCCTACCCCCGTCAACTTCTGCTGTTCAATAACGTCCGGGTTGCCGGGTATCGGCTTCGGTACGCCGTCAATCCATTCCACGCTTATGCAGCTCTGCCGACGCTGCCTTTACCTGCCCGCGAGGTGATAGCTCGATATAGAATCAGTAGGAGAATCGCGCCGAGCACCGACGCAATGAATCCTGCTCGCTCGCCTTGCGCATACCAGCCAGCAGAGCGGCCAATGAACCCGGCCACAATCGAACCCGCAATACCGAGTAACATCGTCATCACTACTCCGCCTGGATCCCGGCCCGGCATCAAGAGTTTCGCAAAAGCCCCGATCACCAATCCAATGACAATCATCCAAAGAATAGACATGCACATTTCCTTTCGCGTAATTGCTCGAGGGCGCCAGCTCGGGAATCGACGGAATATTTTTCTTGCGCCGCCCCGCGAGATCGAATCCCGTTACCGGTGAGATGGCCCTGAATTGGGAGCGCCTTCATCAACCATTCGCGCCGAAGCCTCCCGATCGCGCCGATCATTTTCGGTTTCGTGAGGCTTTTTCTCGGTACTGGACGAAACATTCCGTCGCTTGCGAGATCGGTTTTCGTCGCGGTTTTTGAAGACCGCTGTTTTGTTTCAGCAACGAGCTTGGTCGATTTTTGAACCGTTTCGGCTTCCTTCGCGTTCACGAAGCGAGTGATCTCTCGTCTTTCACCTGTATCTAGCATACCTTCACTATGTCTGAAATCGGTTATTCGGGATGTTCACTTTTGTACAAGAGTGAATGGTGATGTCGCGCAAGTCGCGTTTATGTTTCCACGACATGCTTCAGCGCAGAGGACACGCACGAGGAACTCAAGTCAGTCGTCAACAGCCGTGGAGCTTCACGCCGGTGCGTACGATCTCGCCACAACGTGTCCCGATGACGTGATGATCAGGCACTGGCGCAGGCGGCTGTTGGCTGGACTGCACGGATTTTTGAAAATGCAAGTGATTCGGCATGCGCCAGACAATCGACAACTACCTCGTCACCCCGTTGGATCTGCCCGCTTGCGATCAGACTTGAGAGAGGGAAGATCACAATCAGCGAACACTGCATCAGCAAGTGGATTCTCATATCCCTCTTAATCTCGCCGATAACCGGCAAGGCTGTCCACAATTGAACACGACGGCCTTTTTCTTAGTGTGAGCATTCTTGCACAGACGACAGAGCGGGAACTGGGTAATGTTTAAGGTGCGATGAAGTCAGATAAAGAACTCATCAATACGCTGAGAGCAGCACCTGCGTCATGGACGGATGCCGCAATTGTGGTGGCCTTCGACAATCGATTTGAATTCGTTGGCGAGGACCATCCGGATCCCATTAATCGGCTGAACTGTCTCCAAAAACAGGGAGGTCTCGCTATTGGGTTAGCGGGAGTCAACTGGAGTGAGTATGCAGATCGAGCTTTCCTGGTTCAGGTTTTTGAAGAGTACGCAGGTCAAGCGTGGGCGCATCGATATATGGATACGCTCCGCAGAATTGTCCGGAGTCATTCTTTGTCAAAGTATGCGAGGTGATAGATCATGAAAAATGTGTCTGTGGTTTCTTTTGCCCGGAACATTCGCCCATTGTTCCGAGATGAATACATCAATTACGTGAAGCCAATGAACATCCTGCTCGATCAGTACACGTACATGTCCAACGCCGCGAACAACCATCAAAATGCAAAACGCGTCTACGATTCGTTGACTGGCAAGACGAAACCGAGAATGCCAATAGACCGACCGTACTGGACCAAGGACGAGCTCGACTTATTTAAAAACTGGATGAATGGCGGCTATAAACCGTAGACAGTACCGCTACCGGATTTGGTAAGGTCACGGGTTTCCTTAAGCAGCGGAAGTACCGATTGGCGGAAAAATCCCAAAAGAGCGCTTCTGCGCCTGGCAGACGTAGATCAAACGGCGATACGGGCGCGGCGATTGGATGTGGCTGAACGACAGCCTCGAATCGGTCAACCACATATTAATTGCCGGGCGCTCTTTCCCAGAATCAATGCTCGGACAATCCAGCATCGCTGATCACGGCTCCGTCTCTTCTTCTTCCATGCCGCCAGCCAGTACCCTACGTGACAAAGTGTGCTCCGCTTCCGTTTCTTCTTGGCACCGAATACATAGCGTGGCCCACGGGACGGCCAGCAGCCGTTTCTCGTTGATGTCTTTCCCGCACCGCACACATTCCCCGTATTGACCGCGGTCCAGCGCCTCCATGGCTTCCTCGATGGATCTCAAGCGCGCGAAACTGCCTTCGTGCAAGTTACAGAGAAGGTCTCTGTTGTGGCTGATGGTGGCCAGATC
>QHXA01000508.1 GCA_003222755.1 Acidobacteriota bacterium | reverse complement strand
GCTGCCGCCCGATACGATACCGCGATCTCAATAGATTTTGTTGCATTGGGACCGTGATCATCACTCTCGCCGGCATCGCGACAGTCACGACGATGCACAGATCCTCTTTCGGCACTACGACGAGAGTAACGGTTTGTGTGGCTTTCGCGGACCTTTCGACCAAGATCGACATTACGGCTTAACCGATTCGGCAACAGAGCGTGTTGTCGCATTTCGGAAAACTGAAACCGCGTTCCTTGCAAGTACTCAACGGTTTAGCCGCATTTGCAACACGGTTGTGTGGCAACGTTCTTCTTTCCAAGCTGAGGCTACACGACGGAGGCTCAGCTGCATTATTTCCCAAAACGCCGCAGTGTTTTACCAATGAAACCACCTGCCCGGCTACTCGGCTGCTCGTAGAAGTCATCTTTGTTTTTGGTATTTCGACTATTTGACCCTACCGAGCCACAAGCAGGACAATGATCCCGGGATTTGTTGCAACCAATAGGCCTTGATGATTGCGCAATCGACGCATCAGCGCCAATGTCTCGAATGAATCTCAACCCTCAATGCAGAATGAAAATGAAGAACTCTTAGAAGTTGTCGTTGAGACGATCGACGCAACTGAAGTTGCCATTATCAAGTCGTTGCTTGAAGCGGCGGGCATTCCATATCTCACGCGGGGTGAGGACCGCTACGACGCATTTCGGGGAGCATTTCGTGGAACAGTATTCAGTCCCCGCGGGCGACCTGTGGCTTTCCTCGTACCGGCCAGCCTTGCGGAAGAAGCCCGGCTACTACTGCAACATGGACAGCTGTCCGACGAAGGGATGTGACGAAGAGCCAGGCGAGTTCGAGGGAGTCCGAGCTACCGGTAAACAGTCCGATGTATGGCGCGGATCTCTTCCGAGTTCGAGAAGGATAACATCGAGTTGATTTGTGGATGATTCGCTTGGGTTGTTGCGGCAACTTGGCGCGACACTGTCTTCGCCGCACTAGTAGCTAAGCGCCAGTGTGCGTACGGGGCTCGTGAAACGCGCCACGCCCTTCCTCGGCAGAGTGACGACATAGCGGTAATACGGCAACTAAGGTTAAAAATTCTTCGAGTCACCCTGTTTATCCCGGCCCTATATAAGGTTGCGTCTTTAAGTTCCATGGCAGGATCCTGACGCATGCTGCGGATCGATATGAAGAAGATCAGCGATTTCAAGAGCTCTTTTCCAGTTCCTAGCTCGCATCGATAAGGCCGACCTTACGTAACATACGGGAACTCGCACGAGGGCTTCTTGAAGAAGCCCGTCAATTGGCTTCTCTGTCGAAGTGCCGGTTCTACTTCGGTTTCTTGACTTCGTAGTTGGGCCAACCGGAGGGCGTGTTCTCCGGCATGATGTCGATGAACGCTTCGACCGCGTGAATCTGCCCGCCGTAGATTTTGAACGCTTCGAAGGTCGTGAGTGCGTTGCCGGGCCCATAGCTGTTGGTATTCCCGAAATCGAGCCGGAACAGCACGATACCCATCTCTTCGTCCACGGCTGCCAGCCGGTAACTGACGTCGGGGTGGGCCATGATTCGTTGAGTTCGAATGTTCTCGCTGCCGGCGCGAGCGCCAACACCGGCTGTTGTGGTGCCGTTTTCGATCCGATAAGCATCCGGTGCGAACGGCGCATATACGGCATCGAAGTTCCCCCCGACTTTCAGTCCGGCGGGATAAAACTCCGCAATGCGGATCAGTTCGGCGCGCGACATTCTCTGCGATGCGTCGGGGACAACATTCATTGCCGCATGCGGCGTGGTCAGCTTCTCGATGTCGAAGATAGCGCCTTCCGCCTTGCTGCGCGTGACCATCGTTTCGATCTCGGTAATCTTCCTGTCTGCGATCTTGAGGCGCAGGGCCAACATTACCGGCATCCCGTTCTCCTCGACGACGACGTGCGATGCCGCAACGCCTTCACGAACGTCGAGGAAATCCTGCCGGTAAGGACGAATCTTCGACGCGCCTTTCCACAGTCCTTCGCCAAGCGGAAGCGTTTTCGTATCTTCCGTAAAGCGCGCCGTTGCCGCGGTGGGCAAGGTTTTGGGATTGTGCGCGATCATCGCGTCCAGGTACTGCGTGATGAATCCGCGAAGGCATTCGCGGTCGCAGGTATCGGAAGAGGCGGTTCCGCGATTCTGGGCATGAGCCGTGACCGACAGCAGGAACAAGCATGCAAGGCTGAGAGCGCGTTTCATGTGAATGTCCTCCGAAATGGCAGCCGATTATATCGCACCGTCGGCAGGAGGCGCCCCGCGAGGAATTCGGTGACGTTGAGCTGACCGAGGCCACCGGCTGGCAGCGGGCACGTGTCGAAGAAGATGGGACTGAAGCTCGTTGCGGTTAACGGTACAGTATCCATGGCAGACGATAGAGTATCCGCGCGGCCCGGCTATCTTCCCTCAGGCGAGTCTTTGTACGGGTACGGGCCCGGCTCCGCGGGTATTACCTTGCCAATGGCGGCAGCAGTGCCTTGCGCCCTGGCGGAAGGTGCTGATCGATGGCGTTCAGCATGAAGCCTACCCTGAAGTATTCGCCCATGATCGCCATGATCTGGACCGTATGCTGACGCCCGAAATGGCTCACCATCTTTTCCCAAAGTTCACTGCCGACCCGGTGTTCGCGAAACAGCACGCGCCCGAAAGTGATCAGCGTCGCGTCCTTGTCGGACAACCCTGCCACGTCCCTGTTGTACTTGACGACATCAATAACCGATTGCTCCAAGCCCTGCCGCAGACCTGCCGGCTCGTGCGCGGACCATTCGTACTGTTGGTCGATCTCCCTCGCGGTAATCAGGACCGCGAGCTGAAAATATCGAGGACCGACGGGGCTCTTCTCACCTGTCGGGATACCCAGGTCGCGCTCCCTGGGGCTGTAGATCGTAACGTGCGTGGGTCCCGGCCCTGGGGTGAAGTTGGTCCTCGCGGCCAGAAGACGCTGCCCCTCTTCGTCCAGGTCTTCCGCAGTGACCGGGGGCAGCCGCGAAAGCGTCACCGGATGGATATCCGGTGGCAGCGAGTTCTGCGCCTGGGCGACCACCGGAAGCGCAGCAAGCAACAGGACGGACAATCGGATACTCATAAAGTCACCCCCTCAGGCATGACGACGTCAGAAATTCAGCGGCCGAGAATGCTCCGCCGCTCTCAGGAACAAAATGGCAGTCACATCATTCTGGCCGCGACGAGCCTCACAAAAAGCTCGGCCGCGGTACGCGTCGAGGCATTCTCCGACAAACCGACGCCAAAGTCGATGTCACAGTGTTACGCAATTACTTTTCAGTGAGCGAGAAGTCGGTAATTACAGCCAATTCTTTGAATCACACCCATAAAGAGGTAGTTGCCGAGAAGCTGTATTCTCTTTCGGTTGGGATTTTCTCTTCAGGTGGAGCTCCGCTTCCGGCCTAGATCTTGGCAGGTCAGTGTCCGGGGCAGAGCTCAAGTAAGATAAGTGACGGAAGCTCGCAAACTCCGCACACCCTGAAAATGGGCATAGATCGGCCGGTTATGTCGGAATTTCGGAAACTGAACACGCCTGTTCGCCCCACTCTACGAGATGGCGGTTTAACTGGCCAATCGTGATGCCCGCGCACGCAGAAATGCA
>QHXA01000488.1 GCA_003222755.1 Acidobacteriota bacterium | reverse complement strand
CGGCTGGAGCGCGCGACAAAGAGAAAGTGGCGCCCATCCGGAAGGAAAACTGGAAAACGGTGCGAGTTCTCAGCCCGGCTGTTGTCCAGGTGTGTTAGCTCTTGCGGCGGTCCGCCTGATTCTCGCACTCGAAACAGTGGCCCGCGATTGCTTTGCGGAAGGACAATATCGCCGTGTTGGTTCCATGCCGCTCCGCTCGCCGTACCGCCCGAAATGCTTGGCACATCCAGGATCGTCTGCGGGCTGCCGCCTGACGGGGCGACCTTCTTCAATTTTCCCTGAGCATAGAAACCGATCCAGCGGCCGTCTGCGGACCAAATCGGTTGCTGCGCATCTTCGGTTCCGGGAATCTGGCGCGCGTTCGGTGAGTTGCGTGAACGAATCCATAGAGAACGGTTGCCCGAAGCGTCGAACGCCATGAACACGAAGTACTGTCCGTCAGGAGAGGGCGCCGGCGGATTTCCTTCTCCGATCAATCCTTCAAATGAAAGCGTGAGCCTCGAGGCAGCATCCGTGGCCGCGGGCGGACGCAGCAGATTCCAGGCTACGATCCCCAGGACGAGAATAGTGAGCGCTCCGGCAATCCATGTCCATCGGTGCGAACGATCCTTGGGGACCTCGCTGCTCGCAGCACGCTTGGCGATCCATTCGAGTTCCAGCTTCAGATCCGCTGCCGCGTGCCAGCGGCTGTCCGGATCCGATGCCACGCAGCGCTCGATCACATGTGCCAACTGAGGTGGAAGGATATCGAGCTTCGCTGCGGTCATCTCCTGCAGCACTAACCCCAATGCAAAGATATCGGTTCGTTCGTCGCATGTCCTGCCCTCGCGCTGCTCCGGAGCCATGTAGGCCGGTGTGCCCATCACCAAGTGGCTGGCCGTGAGGCTTTCATCTTGCGGTGATTTGGCCAGACCGAAATCCAGCACTTTTATGCCGGTTTTCGTGAGCATGATGTTGCCTGGTTTCAGATCGCGATGAATGATGCCCTTGGCATGCGCCGCCGCCAGCGCATCAGCGATTTGCGATCCGTATTGGATCGTCTGCTCAATCGAGAGCTTTCCGCGTTTCAAGCGCGCCGCGAGGGTCTCGCCCTCGACAAGTTCCATCACCAGATAATTTGGGCCGATGTCATAGAGCGTACAAATGTGAGGGTGGTTCAGCGCAGAGATGGCCAGCGCCTCACGATGAAAGCGTTCGCTGAATTGTTCGAGGCACGTCTTGATGGCTACAGCGCGGCCGAGCCGCGTATCAATTGCGCGAAACACTTTGCCCATGCCGCCGGCTCCGAGCTGCGCTTCGATGCGATATGGTCCCAAGTGTGTGCCAGGAACCAGTGGCTCAACGGTCGTCGCTCCGCTGGACTCCTGCTGAAGCAGTCGCTCGACTTCACTTCGCACCTCAGGATCGGCGCTGACAAGAACGTCTCGGCCGCGCTCGCGCGCGGCATGATACAACTCCTCGATTTGCCGCCAGCGTTCGGGGGTCATGTTGTCCAGGGATCCTCCAGGCGGTTGACAATAACCGATTTGCTGTCCGGGGTCCAGGGATCGGGTTCAGAGGAAATTTGAAATCGGACAAATCCTGCATCGCAGATATCTGAGATGCAGGATTCCTCCAAATTTCGAAATGTCTTCGCTCGATCGCAGTCATGGAACGCGATTGCTAAAGTTGAGAGTCAGTGGAGTTCACCACACCGCAAGCTCTGTTTGACCTCCGGGTACGTCAACATCGTTCACGCAACGAATTTTCTTACTTACGATGTCTCGCCAGACGGCCAGCATTTTCTGATACCGCGGTCGGTATGCCGGACGCGCAAACCGCCAACGAAACACCGATTACGGTTGTCCTCAATTGGGCGGCCACGCTGAAGCGCAAATAAGGAACAGGGCGCCAAGGGATTGATTTTAATCTCGGTTCAACAAATCTGTTTCTTGCATAGATATTTACCGATCGCTCCAAGCCTGAGATACGGGCAATGAGACACGTTAATATCGTGGACGCAACGAATTTTCTCACTTACGATGTGTCGCCAGGTACCCAGCGTTTGGCAGTGATGTTGAAGCTCAAATCGCAAACATCGAGAGGACCAGGGCATGGGGAATAAAAGAGGTGCGGTTGGCCGTAGAAAGTTCTTGAAGAGTGCGGCCGCCGGTGCAGCGGCCATGGTCACGAAGCCGGAAACAGGACAAGCTCAGCAAGTGGCAGCTCAAGATCAAGATCATGATCACCAGGTGATTCCTTCGGATCTCACTCTCAGGGTGAAGGCGCTCGAGTCGTTGCTAGTAGAGAAGGGCCTCGTTGATCCGCTGGCTCTCGATGCGCTGATCGATACTTATGAAAACAAGGTCGGTCCGCGCAATGGGGCGCGAGTCGTAGCCAAGGCATGGCTCGATCCCGCTTATAAAAAGCGGCTGCTGGCAGATGCGACGGCCGCCATTGCGGAGCTCGGATTTAGTGGAATGCAGGGCGAACACATGGTCGCCGTGGAGAATGGACCCAAGGTACACAATCTCATCGTGTGCACGCTGTGCTCTTGCTATCCATGGCCGGTGTTGGGTCTGCCGCCGGCCTGGTACAAGTCTGCGCCGTACCGGTCGCGCGCCGTCATCGACCCGCGCGGGCTGGTACGCGAGTTTGGACTCGACTTGCCGCAAGATGTCGAGGTTCGCGTTTGGGACAGCACCGCCGAGTTGCGTTATCTCGTCTTACCAGAACGTCCGGCCGGCAGCGACAAAATGAGCGAGGATGAACTTACCGCGCTAGTCACACGCGATGCAATGATCGGTGTTGCGAAGGTCACGCTACCGGCGGGAGGAAACAGGAAATGAACGGCGTTCACGACATGGGCGGCATGCACGGTATGGGTCCGATCGCGTACGAGAAGGACGAGCCGGTGTTTCACGCGGCTTGGGAGAGTCGCGTTTTTGCTTTGAATCGCGCGATGGGCGCTTTCGGCAAATGGAATATTGACGCGTCTCGTCACCAGAAGGAACTTATTGCTCCGGCCGAATACCTTCGCATGAGCTACTACGAGCGGTTCCTGACGGGACTGATCGAACTCATGGTTCAGAAGGGACTGGTAACCCAAGAGGAAATTGATCAAGGGGGCCCGGCGCCAGGTTCGCTGAAGGCGTCGCCTGCGCTTACCGCCGACGCTGTTCCACAGTTGGTATCGAGAGGTGCTCCGGCGAATCGTGATATCCGAGTTGCGCCACGCTTCAAAGTCGGCCAACGCGTGCGCACCCGCAATATGAATCCGCCTGGCCACACGCGATTGCCGCGGTACGCGCGTGGTAAGTTCGGAACTGTTGTTCGCGATCACGGAGTTTTTGTATTTCCGGACACGAATGCCCACTTTCTCGGCGAGAAGCCGCAGCACGTCTATTCCGTCCGCTTTGCCGCACAAGAACTCTGGGGCACCCAAGCTTCGCAGCGAGACGCTGTGTACGTCGATGTATGGGAGGATTATCTTGAGCGAGCGTGACCCCATTCCTGAAGATCCCGTATTTGCCGAACCATGGCAGGCCCAGACGTTCGCTCTGGCTGTAAAACTTTCCGACCGCGGATTCTTCACGTGGAAAGAATGGGCATCGGCGCTGGCAGACGAACTAGAGATGGCTGCTGAACGCG
>QHXA01000487.1 GCA_003222755.1 Acidobacteriota bacterium | reverse complement strand
TTGAGGAAGATGGGCGGAAGTTTCTTCGCCACTACCTCCTCGATTTCGGCTCATCGCTGGGGGCCGACGATAAACCAATGGAGTACTACCACGGCCGCGAATATGGTCTCGATTTGAGAAGTATCACTAAAGAAATTTTCAGCCTCGGCCTCTACGAATCGGCTAATGAAAAGCGGGCTCGCATCATCTCGTCCGAGATCGGCAACTTCACCGCCGATGATTTCGATCCCGGGAACTGGAAGCCGACCTATCCGACCGTCATGTTCGACAACCTGACCGATGTTGACGCGTTCTGGGCGACACGAGTGATCCTCTCATTCAGCGCCGATGACCTGCGAAGCATTATCCAGACGGCCGAATACAGCGATCCGATGACTGGCGATTACATCGCGCGAACGTTGCTTGACCGCAGACAGATGCTGGCTCGGTACTGGTTGGGAAAAGCCGATGGACTCTCGGATTTTTCCATCAAGCCTGCGGCCGGCGGTGTGCTGCTGAGTTTCCGCGATCTGATGCTGGATCACAATCTCGCGTTAACGGATTTCGCCACCTACACATATGAAGTGAAAGGGCCCCGCTATAAATCATCGAAAAGAACAGTCACCAATCCCGAAATCACAATCGATCGAGAAATGTTGGCGGCCTCCGTCGAGCGCGCGCGGCAGGACACGCCCGTCGCGGTCAGTATCTGGACGCATCGCCAGAATTTCACCTCACCGCCGGTGACGGTTTATTTCGACTGGAGTGCGACGCGCGATACGTTCACGATCCGCCGTATCTCTCGCGGTTAGGAAAGGGAGTTTGTATGTTCTTTCAATGCGTGATGCTGGCCGTGATGTTCATAGGCGCTCCGCATCTTACTGGCGTCGGGCCCGCCAAAGGCGGCGACACGGACCCAGCGATAAAAGATTTCAATGATCGCGTGCAGCGCTATTGGGACCTTCACAAGAAAGTGGAGGACGCTGCGCCTCCGATCGACAAGAAGAAAGAACCGGACCCGGCGGCCATCGTTGCCCATGAAAGGGCGACAGCGGACGGCATCCGAGCGGCACGCATGAATGCTGCCGAGGGAGATATCTTCACTCCCGCAGTTCAGAAGATTCTGGTCGCCACCATCAAACAGGAACTCTCATCGGGAAGGGGAGCAACTGCACGCGCCATGATTTTGGGAGAAGGTAACCCGAAAAATCCCGAGTCGCCGGCGCGAGTTGACCTCGTTGTGAATGCGAAGTACCCGCCGAATGCCCCGTTATCGACGGTGCCGCCGAGTGTGCTGTTAAGCCTGCCGAAGCTGCCGCAGGGACTCGAGTACCGATTCGTCGGCCGGCATTTAATTCTTTACGACAGTAAGGCAAACCTCATCGTCGATATTTTGCGCAACGCGGTAAGGTAAAAAGCATGCGAAAGACTAATGCAATTGCCGTAATCACGATCTTGGCTGCTGCGATGTTCAGCTACGCGCAGAACATACAGCTGCCGATGAAGAAGGACTCGGTGAAGTTTGCCGTGATTGGCGACAACGGGACCGGCGACAAGCCCGAATACCAGATCGCCGACAAGCTTACGGCAGCGCATCAGAAGTTTCCGTTTGATTTCGTCGTGATGATGGGAGACAACCTGTACGGCGGCGAAGCTCCCAAAGATTTCGGCCAAAAGTTCGAGAAGCCTTATAAGGCCTTGCTTGATATCGGTGTGAAATTTCACGCGACTCTGGGAAATCACGACGATCCTTCGCGCCAGATTTCTTATGAAAAGTTCAACATGGGCGGCAAGCATTATTACAGCTTCAAGCCGAAGGATGGCGTGCGCTTCTTCTCTCTGGATAGCAACTACATGGACAAGAAGCAGCTCGACTGGCTCGAAAACGAGCTGAAGGCTTCGGGCAGCGAGTGGAAACTAGTGTATTTCCACCACCCGATCTATTCATCGGGTGAGAAGCACGGTTCGAATCTCGAACTGCGAACAACACTCGAACCGCTGTTTGTGAAGTACGGCGTGGACGTCGTACTCACCGGGCACGAACATTTCTACGAGCGCATTAAGCCGCAAAAGGGAATTAATTATTTTATCGTCGGCTCCAGCGGTCAATTGCGCGAAGGCAACATTGGTAAAACCGAACTGACCGCGAAAGGTTTCGATCGAGACAATGCTTTCATGCTTGCGGAAATTTCCGGCGACGACATGTTCTTTCAGGTGATTTCTCGCAAAGGCGAGACGGTCGATTCCGGAAACATCAAGCGGGCAGAGAAAATTAAGAAAATTACAACATCGAGGTGATCTATGCTGCGACGCAATTGCGTATGCATGATTGTCATCGTATTCCTAACCCTTCCGCACGGTATAGTTTTTGCTCAGAATGCGGCACCGCAAGACCAACAAGAACAGCAACAGCCACAAGAGCAGCAACAGCCACAAGAGCAGCAACAACCACAAGAGCAGCAACAACCACAAGAGCAGCAACAACCGAAAACCCCGCCACCTGTTGAACCAGGCCAGGTTGTTCGTCCATCGGAAACCGCGAGCACGCCTTCAACGGCTCGTCGAATCGTCACTAATTTCTTCCAAGACCAAAAGGGCATGTGGACGAGCCCGTTTCATATCAATAATGACAATGCGAAGTGGTGGGGGATATTCGCAGGGAGTACAGCGGCATTGATACCGATGGACAAACGCCTCTCGAATTCGCTGCCGAATACAGTCAGTCAGATTTCTTTCAGCAAAAATTTTTCGCGGATCGGGGCGGTATACACCACGTTACCCATAGCCGGCGCCCTATATATGTACGGCCGCACGAAGAATAATGCGAAGGCACGTGAAGTCGGAGTCCTCGGCGCAGAGGCTTTGCTGGACAGCGCGATCATGGCGAAGATTCTCAAGCTCGCCGCCGGACGCGAGCGGCCGGAACTGGAAGGTGGCCGCGGCCGGTTTTTCAAAGGTGAGGATGGGTTCCCCTCCGGGCATGCCATGGAGACTTGGGCCTTCGCTTCGCTGATTTCGCATGAATACGCGCCGAATAAGGTCGTGCCAATCATTACGTACAGCTTGGCAACCATTGTCAGCGCTTCACGATTTACCGCGCGCAAACACTACGCTTCCGATATTGTTGCGGGCGGCGCGATCGGTTGGTTCATCGGGAAGTATGTATTTGATCACCATCTGGACCCGAGCATCCATAAGCGCTACGAAACCAAACCCGTCAGCCGTTTGATACCCGAAATCAGACCCGTGGCCGTGCCGAGTACGCACACGTATGGCATTGGTTTGGCTTGGAACGATTGAAATCCGCGGCGTGCTACCCTACTTCACATGATCATCGTGAAATTCGGTGGCACGTCGGTGGGAGCCGCTCCCCAGATCGATCAGGCCGGCCGCATCGTGCACTCGATCCGTGATCGGCAACCGATCGTTGTAGTATCCGCAATGGGCGGCATTACGGATGCGCTATTGCAAGCCGGTGAAGCCGCCGTTACCGGCCAGACACGCCTTCGCGAGGACAAGCTGTGGGACATCCGCAGCCGCCACGATCAAGCCATCAATCAGCTGTTCAAGGATCGCAGCGTTGCTGTTGCCGTTCAAGAAGCCGAGCGAATCATCTGGGAAGAGATTCAAAAAATTTTCACTGGAGTCTCGTTGCTGCGTGAAATGAGCACGCGCTCGCGCGATCTCATCAGCTCATTTGGCGAGCGCCTGATTGTTCCGATGTTCGCGCAATACCTCCGGGATCTTGGTATCGAAGCGGAGCCGATCGATGCCAGGGAAATCATCATCACCAGCGAAGATTCCGATTTCCTGCGCGTCGATTTCGATGAAACGCGAAAGCGCTGCCAGAAGCTGACGCAGATGATGAAGGCCGGCGTGGTGCCGGTGGTTACTGGATTTATCTGCAGCACCCCCGCGGGTGTGACGACTACTCTCGGACGCGGCGGTTCGGACTACTCTGCATCCATCATTGGAAGCTGCATCAAGGCCGAAGAGATCCAAATCTGGACGGACGTCAACGGCGTCATGACTGCGGATCCGCGCATCGTGCCTAGCGCTCGGGTTCTCGAACGCGTCTCCTACAAAGAAGCTGCCGAAATGTCGTACTTCGGTGCAAAGGTGCTGCATCCGCAAACCATAATGCCGGCCGTCGATGAGAATATCCCAATACGTATCAAAAACACGTTTGCGCCTGATGCGGCCGGAACGCTCATCACGGGAGACACTCCGTCACATCAATACAGCGTCAAGACAGTGACGTCGATTACCGGCATGACGCTGGTTTCGGTTGAAGGACGCGGGATGATTGGAGTGCCAGGCGTCGCGGGGCGCGTCTTCACCACAACAGCGCGGCATCGCATCAGCGTGTTGATGTTCTCCCAAGGCTCATCCGAACAGCACATTTCGCTGGTCGTCAGCCGTCACGACGGCGAACAAACCGTTAAAGCATTGCGCCGCGAATTTGAAGGAGAGATCGAGCGCCGGCGAATTGATCGCGTTTCATTGATCTCCGAAATAGCCAT
>QHXA01000486.1 GCA_003222755.1 Acidobacteriota bacterium | reverse complement strand
CCTCCTCGATATGTCGCCGAGCGGTGTCGCGAACTGCACATAGCTGCACGGCTTGATCGACAGTCAAACACAGAGGTTTTTCACACAGCACATGCTTGCCGGCTTCGAGCGCACGAACGGACCACTCGAAGTGCATGTGATTCGGCAACGGGATGTAAACCGCGTCGATTTCCGGATCGGCAAGCAACCGGTCGTACCCGTCATAAGCCCGAGGTACACCAGCCGCTTTTGCAGCTGTACGGGCCTTTTCAGCATCGCGGGAAGCAAGCGCAAGTAAGGTCGCGTACCGCGATTCATGCAAGGCGGGCATGACACGTCCGGTTGCTATCGCAGCGACGCCAAGGACTCCCCATTTGATGGTGTTATGCACGTGGTTCGCTAGAACTCGAAATACAATAGTGAGATCAAAGTCGTATTATTATTAATACAATAATCAAATGGGAATCGAAATTGTCTGAAGAGATCGATTGCAGTGGATTAGCGGACGGCGGGTTCGTTGACCTTCTGCCACCAAGACCACTTGCCCTTCTCCTCTACACGCACCAAGTGGACCGAATATCGGTATTTGTCACCGCGGTAATAACTGTCCACCATTTGCAAAGGCTTGTCGTCAGCTGTGTACAACACACGCCGTACGTGCATAACGGGTGACAAAAAGCCGATGCTCAGCGAATTCGCAATTTCCGTGTCGGCTGCGGCGGCGCTGATTGTTTCGTGCGCGTGGGAAATCTGTATCTTCAAATCTTCCTCGAGGATCCGCACTAAAGGCGAACCCTTTAGGTTTTCTTTGTTGAAATGCAGGCCTATTTCCAGAGGCAGGACGTTAATTGTGAAGGCGTATGGTTGTTTGTCAACGTAACGAGTTCGCTTGATTCGTACTGCTTCCTTGTCTTCGTCGCTGAGCAGTAGTATAGACCGCAGTTCGTCTGTAACCGGGATACGTGTAATCTCGATATGTTTAACAGAAATGCGTTCCAGTTGGTCGTACAGGTCTTCCAGAAATCCAGTAAAAGTTCGAGGAGGGTGGGTTATTTGGGCGCTTTCGGCGACGAAAGTTCCACGCCCCTGTGCCTTCACGAGGAGCCCTTCCTCTGCAAGCACCCTCAGGGCTTCCCGAACCGTGACTCGGCTGACTCCAAGTTCGCGGCTCAGTTCACTTTCGGAGGGAATCTGGGATCCGGGAGGATATTCGCCCCGACTGATACGTTGAGTAATGGTATGGTGGACTTGATAGTAGAGTGTCGCGCCCCCCTGACCACGCTTCAGCATGGCGAGACACTATAGCCGATATTGTCTTCCGCTTAAAGTGCTTACGCGACACCTGCCTTTGAGGCGGCGCGCAGAAATTCACGGTGCTTGTATTATCATCTGTACAACAGTCAATTTGCTTGACCGGATGCGGCAGGTCGTCTAGACTTCGGGCATCCTGATTGAGCAGCAAAGGAGTTCTTACAAACCATGGCGGACCCGCAAGCGGTGAGATTTGAGATGGATTCTCTTGAATCCCCCCGCAAGGAAAATCAGATCGCTGCCGAGCAGTTGGTGACATACCTGGAGAACATCGGTGTCGAGGTCATTTTTGGATTGTGCGGTCATACCGTGGTTCAAATGCTCGACGCGCTGAGCCGGAGCCGGATTCGCTTTATCACAACCCGACACGAGCAGCTCGCGGCGCATGCGGCAGATGGTTATGCCAGAGCGTCCGGAAAACCGGGCGTGGTGCTACTACACGTGGGGCCGGGTTTGACAAATTCGATTACCGGTCTCGCCAATGCCGCACTGGATTCGATTCCGTTGGTTGCAATCGCCGGTGACGTTCAGTCCTACTATCATGGTCGGCATCCGCATCAGGAAATAAACATCCATTTGGATGGCGATCAGTTTGAATTGTGCCGTCCGTTTTGCAAACGCATTTATCGCGTCGGCCGCTCCGAAGATCTGCCGCGAATCATGGAGCGCGCGTTTCATCTGTCTCAGGCGGGTCGGCCCGGCCCAGTTCTTGTCGATGTGCCGATGGATTTCTTTTCGGCCGATCTGCCGGTTGACGCTTTCAACTTGAAGCCCTCCAAGCTTGCGCGTCCCGCTGTGGATTCAACCACAGCGGAGTACATTGCAAGCGAGTTGGCGAGCGCACGTAGTCCTGTCATTTTTGCTGGAGGAGGCGTACATCTTTCGTCGGCAACCGCGGAATTGGCGGCGCTGGCGGAGACTCTTGAGGTTCCGGTTGCACACAGTCTGATGGGGAAAGGTGCGTTGCCGGACTCACATCCGCTTCTTGCGGGAGCGACCGGCTACTGGGGTACACCCATCGCGAATGAGCTCTGCCGCACCGCAGACTTGATCCTCGCAGTTGGAACGCGTTTCGGTGAAACAGACTGCAGTTCATGGGATCCGGCATTTACATTCGACATACCGCCGACGCGGTTGATTCACATCGATATCGATCCCGCCGAAATCGGGCGTAATTATCCGGCGGAGCTTGGCGTGGTTGCGGATGCGAAACAGGCCCTTTCTCTGATCGTAGAGGCGGCCAAAACTGTCAAGTTGCCGTCACGACCCGATGTGCGGGCGCGGATTGCCGCGGGCCGCGCCGAATTCGCCTCCAATTGGCGCGAGCAGCGAACCTCCGACGAGTTTCCGATGCGTCCTGAAAGGATTCTTGCAGACGTCCGCAAGGCGCTGCCTGAAGACGGATACATTGTGACCGATGTTGGCTGGAATAAGAATGGCGTGGGCCAGCAATTCCCGATCAACGTTCCGGGCACTTTCATCACTCCGGGCGGACTTGCAACGATGGGATTCGGCCACGCCGCGGCGTTGGGCGTGAAGTACGCGAAACCGAATCGGCCGGTTCTCGCGCTAGTCGGTGATGGATGTTTCAGCAACAACATGTCTGTTGTCGCTACGGCGGTTGAAGCGAAGCTGCCGGTCGTTTGGGTCGTGATGGACAATGCATCGTTCGGTGTAATCGGGAACATCGAAAACCGTCACTTGGACAATCGATTTGGAACGACTTTCGAAGTCGACGGTAAGCCGCTGCACGTGGACTACGCAGCTGTGGCCGAAGCTTCCGGCGCGCGAGGTGTCATGATTCGTTCGGCCGCGGAGCTCGAGCCGGCAATTCGGACGGCATTAAAGTCGGGAGTCCCCACGGTTATTCAAGTCCGTACCGGTCATGCGCCGACTCCGACGCCTGGGCACTGGGACATCAACAACATCATTCGAAAACCTAACGCCCATTAAAGGCTAGTGAGGAGCATTATCGTGGAATCTTGGAAAACCGCCGTCAGTTACTCCGACCAAAATCAGATCTGGATCCGCGGAGAGGCGATGACCGACCTCATGGCCAGCGCGTCATTCACCGA
>QHXA01000485.1:5575-5900 GCA_003222755.1 Acidobacteriota bacterium | reverse complement strand
CGGTCGCCGAACTCATCCGATACCGGCTTCGGACCGAGCGATTCATCCAGAAGATTGGCGAAACGACGCTGCCGACGCGTCACGGCAACGTTCGCATGATCGTTTTCGAGAGTGCTTTCGATCAGCAGACGCATATTGCTCTGGTTCGCGGAAATATCGAAGATGGCGAAGATGTACTCGTACGCGTGCAGACGCACTGTCTGACTGGACACGTCTTCGGCTCACCCGCCTGTCACTGCCACGAACAAATGGATCGAGCGATGGAAATGATCGCGAATGCCGGCCGTGGAGTTCTTTTGTACTTGTATGAGATGGGCCGGTCGCG
>QHXA01000485.1:4200-5500 GCA_003222755.1 Acidobacteriota bacterium | reverse complement strand
TGAGTACGGGATCGGCGCGCAGATTTTAGCGGCGTTGAATATCCGCTCCATGCGCATTCTCACTAATCATCCGCGCAAGCTCGTTGCCCTCGAAGCTTATGGTTTAAAGATCATCGCGCAGGTCCCGCTTAGCACGGTGCGAAGCCGAGCATAATCCGGAAAAACTTCCATGACTCAACGTGAGCGCGCAAGTGCGCAATCACCGCTTCCGCATACAGACGCGTCGAAATCACGCCTGCCAATTGGCAGAAGATGTGCACTGGCCAGCCGTCCTACCGAGGAGGTTTTACCGTGGATTCAACATTTGTTGGATTGAATGCGACGTCGCAAATGATCGAGGTGGCGATCCGGCCAACCGGCGAGTTATGGAAAACAGACTTTGCCGATGAAAGCATCACCGAGACCGCCACGAAACTAAAATGCATGGAGCCAAAGTTGGTCGTCATGGAAGGCGCAGGCAGTTTCGAATTGCCTGTTGCCGGAGTTCTTGCAACCGTTGGACTGCCTTTTGCAATTGTGAATCCCCGAAGTGTTCGGGACTTTGCCCGCGCAGTGGGAAGAATCAGCCGCCTGGATTTCACTCATGCGGGACTGCTCGCGCACTTCGGTGAATTGGTGCATCCTGAACCGCGGCCGTTGCCGGACGAAGTGATAGAAAAACTAAAAGACCTCCGGATGCGCCGCGACGATTTGCATCCAATGCTGCTGCTGGAAAGAAGCCGGCTGGCGGAAGCGGTGGGCGTGGTTCGAAAGGACCTCCAGCGTCACGTTAATTTCCTCGAACAAAGCATCTCTACGCTGAATCAGGAGTTCAATCGAACGGTTCGGCTCAGCGCCGCCTGGCGGTAGCATCGAATTCGCGCGTTTTTTGCGTACCCCTCACGCCGGAGGCGTGTCAGGAAATTAGCCGGTATGCCAGGGGTACGCAAAAAACGCGTACCCCTGGCTGATCTCCTCGCACCGCTCCGCGCTGCATCAGTTTGGTAGCCCATCTGCAGTTCTTTCTATAGGGGTTTCTCAGGAGAAGAACTATGCAAATTTGGCAAATCATAGCTATATGTGTGGGTATCGTCATCATCGCCGTGGTCGGATGGTGGATTTACGACCGTAACCGCACCCGGCATTTGAGAGAGCGTTTCGGTTCCGAATATAACCGCAGGGTCGCCGAACGCGGCCGCCGCCGCGCAGAATCCGAATTAGCGCGCAGAGAGAGGAGTGTTCAAAAGGACGTCCGGCCATTGACGGCTTCCGAGCGCGCGAAGTTTCTAGAGGAATGGAAGCTGTGCCAGGCCCGCTTTGT
>QHXA01000485.1:0-4160 GCA_003222755.1 Acidobacteriota bacterium | reverse complement strand
TTACGATCGCTTGACGGATGTGTGCGCAGCCTACCCGGACCAGTCATCGGCGTATCGCGAAGCCAATGACATAGTCGTTCGTCATCGCCGGGGCGACGCATCCACGGAAGATCTGCGAAAGGCGTTCGTCCATTTCAGAGCATTATTCGATGAAATCCTTGGAGGTCATGATGAAGAACTTAAACGAACCGCGTAAAAAGGAATCGGAAGTCATTCCGTTCGAGCACCGCGGCGCCACCCAGCAAGAAACCACAGGATCGCTGCTTCCTGCGCGCCAGGGACAAGAACTCCGCGATCGTTGGACAGCGATCCAATCCCGTTTCGTCGACGAACCGCGCAAGGCTGTCGAGGAGGCGGATAGTCTCGTCGCTTCGGCCATGAAACAGATCGAGGAAGTGTTCGCTGCGCAGCGAAACAATCTAGAGAAGCAATGGAAGCGAGGCGAGGAAGTCTCGACAGAGGACCTGCGCGTGTCTCTGCAGCATTACCGGCAGTTCTTTGACCGGTTGCTGTCGATCTAATTTTTGCGCACGCCGGAGAAGTGTCAGGAAATTAGCCGGGGGTTAAGCGAGCGGAAGCGAGCGCAACCCCCGGTCGCTGAAACCAAAGAACGAGTTTCCCACGACTAACAAACACACAACCCCTATTGATACCAAAGAAATCACCAACCCAATTCGGAAACTCGTCGGCTGGAAAAATACTCGCACATAGTGCTCCCCGCTCGGGACGATGATGCCGGTGAGCGCAAAGTTCACCGGGTACACGGGGACCTGGGAACCATCGATTGTGGCTTTCCAGCCGGGGTAATACATCTGGCTCGCCACAATCACGGCGGGTTCGCTGGAATCCACTTGAAGCTGATACCCATTCGCTCCTTTATCAAGTACTTCAATATAGCTTTTGGCAGCCGGTTGAGAGCTTGCCACGCGAACATCAGCAGGCGCGTCTTCGAAGATTACCGATCGTTCCGGATCGAACTCTGGTTCTTCCAGGCGGGCTAATTCACCGCTCGTGTCCGGTATGACTTCGATTCCCGACACCGGCACAGAAAAGAAACGCGGCAGAGCCGTCTTGTTTTCAAAGACCGCCACCGACGCTTGCGAGAAGATGGGCACAAACCGATCCGATGCCGCAAGCATCTCAAATTGCGGTCCCGGCTTGGTCACCATCAGATACTTCACATTCAACATGTCGAGCCGGCGGTCGCGCGCCGCTAGTATCTTTTCAGCAAGAAACATAACTCCGTCTTCGCGATTCTCGGTTAAATCCGCGGTGAAGGCCCGTGTCCGTGCGGTGGTGAGATCGTAGCCATCGGCGGCCTCGAATCCGTAAATCATTCCCGCGTTGTGTGGAATCGGGACGCGGTCCTTTGCTACGCGAAAGGGCGCCGAGTTGTCTCGCGTGCGGAGGAACTCGAATACAGGAGCCGGTGGGAACACCTCCCGCACGGATGCAAACCGGAGGTAACCGTAGCTGAAGCTTAGCAACTCCAGACCGGCAAGACCGGATATCAAGACCGGAAATGAGCGGCCATTCAGTCCTCCTCTCAGCTTCACCGCGAGTGCAATCAATGCTGCCAAAAGAAACATCAGTGATGCAGATGGCGATCTTGAAAATTGGACAGGCGTTAACGTTGCGCGATGCACTTCGTAAATACAGAAACACAACATCAGAAAGACCGCGGTAATCCATGCCATGGCACGTTTGCGCGTTCGAGGCGTAAGCGTGCCGAACTGCTCACCGACAGCCGAGATGCCAAGACCGGCCATCGCGGCTAATGCGAAGTCCACCACCAGCGTCAGCCTGCCATTCTTCATCGCCTTCACGATGGGAATATGAACGACGATCCACCGGACCGGCTGAATGCCAAATGCCACCGCTCCCGACACGATCGCAAGGCCGGCGAGAAAGTAGGCGTACCTGCGCGAGCGATGAAAAGGCGCAAGAGACGCGGCCAAAAGGCCCAACATTCCGATATAGGCGGATCCTTCCGGAACCAAGATGCCTGCAGAGCTTGGATTCCTTGTAATGTCGCGAGAGAAGAGTCCCTGGCCTTGATGCCGGTCCAGCACCGGTTGTGGCGCCTCAACTTGTAAGCCCAGCTGCCCCAGCCACTCGAGTGTCGGAATCATCTGAACGGAAGCCACTCCGATGGCAAGCACGCTTGCCAAAACAAAACACACCACGAATCGGAGGGACGAGGGGGCCGCCCCCTCGTCCCCTGAAATCGAGAGGAATGCTGCCAGTGCGCAGGCCGCCGCTGCCAAGTGCACAGCGGTTTCAGGATGTCCGGATAGGACTGGCATCGCAAACGCGAGTCCGGCGATCGCGATGGAGGCACCGTCCGGTTTTAAGTGCAGCCGGTGGACCGAATAGCACATGAGGGGAAGCCAAATACTGCTGTCGCCATTGCTCATTCCCTGCCACTGGATGGTGAAACCGCAAAGCGCAAACAGGAGTCCCGACACGATCGATCCCGTAGCCGATCCGCCGATGGACCGAACGAACATCGTCATAAACACGCCTGCGAGAAATAACCGAATCACGAGGCTTGCCGTCCAGGCGATCTTCAGCGGCAGCACATAATAGAAGATGTTCAGTGGAGCAAACGCCGCTGATTGCGCATTCGCCTGAAAGGGCGCTCCGGACATGATGTGTGGATTCCACAACGGCAGCGTCCGTTCCTCCGCTGCCCGGCCGAGTAGCGCGCGGAACGGGTAGAACATCGCAACGATATCGATGAGTTCAGGAAGCTGCTCTTGCGGTTGTCCATTCCAAGCCGAATGTCTCAAAACAAAATCGCGCGGGAACGGAATCTTTCCGTAAACGATGGGAAAGTAGTTGATCAGAGCCACTAACCCGAATATGACGGCGGTGCGCTTGAACATCAGTGGATCAAAGGAGCGTGCCGCGAAGGATGATGCTGGCGACAGTAAAGTAGATGATGAGGCCGGTCACATCCACCAGTGTGGCGACGAATGGAGCCGAAGCACTGGCCGGATCGAAGCCGAGTTTGCGAAGCACGAAAGGCAGCGTGGCGCCGGCAAGCGTGCCGAAGAGCACAACGCCTATAAGGCTGGCGCCGACCGTGACGGCGACCAGCAGGTAGTGGGGTCCGTAAAGTGGCTTACCCGTAGCGTTTGCAATTTCTTGCCACACTAGAATGCGCGTTATACCGATCGCCCCTAACATGCACCCCAGCGTCAAACCGGCAGCGACTTCGCGCCGGATGACGCGCCACCAGTCGCGTAAGCTCACTTCACCGAGGGCCATCGCACGAATGACAAGTGTCGAGGCCTGAGATCCGGAGTTGCCTCCACTGCTGATAATGAGAGGAATGAACAAACCAAGAACGACCGCGCTGGCAAGTTCTTTCTCAAAATACGTCATTGCCGTCGCCGTCAACGTCTCGCCGATAAACAGCGCGGCGAGCCATCCGCCTCGTTTTCGGACCATCTCGGTCAATGCGACTTGCAGATAAGGCGCGCCGAGAGCTTCCGTACCGCCGATCTTCTGAATATCCTCGCTCGCTTCTTCAGTGACAACGTTGACGATATCATCCGCGGTCACGATACCTTTCATGCGCCGTTCTTTATCAACGATGGGTATCGCAAACAGATGCTCTTCCGAAAAAAGTTTCCTGGTCCAATTCTTCGGGCGCCGAAACGAAGTCGGTCCGCATAATTTCACGGCCCCGCTGGTCTCTTGAAGCAGACATCAGGCGCCGCAGCGGAACGATGCCCAGCAGGTGCTGATCGGAGTCGAGCACGTAGGCGTAGTGAATCGTTTCCACTTGCTCGGCCTGGCGTCGCAAATAAGCAATTGCTTCATCGACCGTCATGTCCGGGCGCAGGCGAGCGAAGCGGGGACTCATCAGGCCGCCGGCATCATCTTCCGCATACGCGAGCAGGGCCTGAACTTCACGGCGCGTGTAATCGTCCAGCAGCGCCAACAGATGGCCGCGTTCCTCTTCCGGGCTTTGCTGAATCAAATCTGTGGCATCGTCGGGCGGAAGCAAACGCATCCAGATGCGACGCTCACCGGGGGGCAGGGACAAGAGCAGCTCTGATTGATCACGCGCGCTCAAGGCCAGGAAGAAATCGTCCTTTTCGGCGTACGGCAATTGTTTAAATGCTTCGATCCGCTCCTCCTGCGCAAGG
>QHXA01000484.1:8064-8261 GCA_003222755.1 Acidobacteriota bacterium | reverse complement strand
TTCAAATATGTGCTGTTATCTGCGCCAATAACTCTTGAACCTAAATACGTCGCCATGACTGCCAAGTTATCTCTAAAGGAGCGTTGCACGTTCAAGGTCCAGGACTCTGCGTATTCCGAGCGATAGTTGTGCATCAGACCGGACCCGCCGATCGAACCCGTATTCGGCGCGAGCAAGATGTTGGTGGTCGTGTAAAT
>QHXA01000484.1:2917-8038 GCA_003222755.1 Acidobacteriota bacterium | reverse complement strand
ATTTTCGTTGATGCTATAGGCCGCTTGATTGAAGAAAAGGCCGAAGCCCGCGCGCACTACGTATCGGTTCGAGGCGCTGGGCGACCATGCCAGGCCAATACGAGGGGCGATGCGGTTGTAAGTCGGCTTCTGCAAAGACCGGTCGTAGCGCGCCTGCTGCGATGTGATGTACGGAACGGGGATAGCAGACAGCAGCGAATTCGCATCGGGGTGAATGTTTCCGTTCTTATTGCTGGCGATCACGAACCGGTCCAGCTCCGGATTTGAGAAGCGATTGCCGGTTTCCACCATCTGACCATTGATCTCGTAACGAACGCCGAGATTCACTGTCAGTCTGGTCGAAGCCCGCCAGTCGTCTTGCATGTAGAAGTGCATCCATAACGCCCGGCCGTCCATCTCGCCGCGCCCGATACCTATTTGCGCGCTCGACGGATAACCCAGTAGAAAATCGGCAAAAGTATTGCCATCTGCCACACCGGGCGCTGACGAAGTGAATCTCGGACTGAAGCTGAACGCGCCGCGCGCGTTTGGCGAGCTCAACGGATTTAATCGCAGCCGGTAAATGTAGGCGCCGAACTTCAGGCTGTGCGACGCTGCTGTCCATGACACATTATCGAAGAAATCGAAGCTGTTGTTCCGCCGCAGCGTCAGCGTTGCGGGATCGCCGATCGAGCTATAGGCGTCGGCTAAGTTGACCGCGGGATATCCCATCTTGTTCGGATCACGGGTGACACCCTGCACACCTGACACTGTTCCGAAGTCGACGCCGCGATTTTCGCTTTCCTGACCTCCCGTGACCCGAAGAAATCCAGCCCGGAATTCATTGACGAGAGTTGGGCCAAAAACATGTGTGTGGCTGAGCGCAACGTTCCGGCTCCGGGTCACGATTTGATATCCAAATCCCGGTACGAGAGTCTCATTGAAGTTGCTATTGCCGTAGGGCTGGAATGTCACCATGTTGGCGATCGTGAAGCGCGCAAAGACTGAATCATGCACACTCGGGCTGTAATCGACACGCGCAGTGCCTTGATCGCTATCGTTCTTGATGGATGGTGAAGCGATAAAGTTCTGAACTTCACCTGGCGAAGTCGGAAGTGGGACCTTGTTCAGAATTGCTAGGGCTACAGGGTTGAGCCGTTCTTTGGGAATTTTATTGCCGGCAAACGGAAGCCTGCGGCCAACGGCATCTGTCGTGAGCGGATCGTAGATCACCGGCATTGCCGAAAAATCACCGGAGCGAACCTTTAAAGAAGGTAAGGAAAATGTTCTGGTGAGCCCACGCCGCTCCCGCGATCCCTCGTAATTCGCAAAGAAGAAGGCTCGATTCTTACGGATCGGTCCGCCGATAGACCCGCCATATTGATTCAGGCGAAGCGCAGGCTTTGGCTTGTTTGCGGGATCGAAATAATTTCGAGTATCAAACACGTCATTTCGCAGGAACTCCAACAACGTGCCGTGATACTGATTCGTTCCGGATTTCGTAACGGCGTTCACATTCGCCGAAGACTTGCCGCCGAATTCTGCGGAATAGATTGATTTCTGAATCTTGAATTCCTGCAGAGCGTCGATAGATGGAGAGATGACTAGGTTATTCAGATATTGGTCGGTTATCGAAACACCGTCCAGTGCGTACAGATTATGGCCCACGCGCTGACCGGCGATGACGACCTGCCTTCCGGTCTGCGCGAGCGCAGCGCCGCGGGTTCCGACCGGCGTGAGATAAACGTTGTCGCTGAGCAACGTCAATTGAACAAATTGCCGGCCGTTCAACGGCAGGTCTGCAATCCGTTGGTTGTTGATAACTTCGCTGATCTCCGCATTGGCAGTCCGCATCAACGATACGTCTTCAGTGACCGTCACTTCCTCGTCAATCGCTCCCACTTCCAACGAAATATCAATGTTGATTCGCTGTCCTACTTGAAGGGTGATGCCGTCGCGGATTTGGGTTTTGAACCCCGAAAGCTCTGCTTTCATCGAATACTGCCCGTTTGCCAGCGAAGCGAAAACATAGCTGCCACTGGAATCCGTAAGCTGCCGGCGCTCTTGATTGCTGTTTTTCTGCATGAGGGTCACGGAAACGCCGGGCAGCACGGCGCCGGTTTGATCGATGATGGTCCCTCGCAGTTCTGCAGTGTTTTGGGCGTAGGCCGTCGTGAAAGTCGAGGCCAGCCCAATCATTATTAGGAAGATGGTGAATCTCATGCGCCCCGGGCAATTATAGACCGGCCCCTACAGTAAACTGGAAGAAGGAGGTCCAGTCATGAGCTATCGCGTGCCACTTCCGATTAACGATCCGGTCAGGGCTTACGCACCGGAAACCGCCGAGCGGCAGGCTTTGAAAGACAGGTTGGCTGCCATGTCCGCGGAAAAAGTCGGGATTCCGCTCGTCATTGGTGGAAAAGAGATCCGCACGGGTGATGTCGGGACGCAAGTCATGCCGCACCGGCACGCACATGTGCTCGCAACGTGGCACAAGGCCGGAGCGAAAGAAGTCGAGCAGGCGATCAAGGCCGCCTCGGAAGCTCGTCGGGAATGGGGCTCATGGAGTTTCGAGGATCGGGCTGCCGTATTCCTTCGCGCGGCGGATTTGCTGGCGGCGACCTGGAGGGAAACGACGAATGCGGCGACCATGCTGAACCAGAGCAAGACCGCTCATCAGTCGGAGATTGACGCTGTTTGCGAGTCGATCGACTTCCTTCGGTTCAACGTCCATTTCGCTGAGCAGATTTACGCGAACCAGCCAATGAACGCGCCCGGCATGTGGAACCGGCTCGATTATCGGCCGCTCGAGGGTTTCATCTATGCCGTCACGCCATTCAACTTCACCTCAATTGGAACCAACCTCCCATCCGCTCCGGCCATCATGGGGAACTGCGTCATCTGGAAACCGTCCAGCTTAACCGTCTACAGCAACTACTACATCTTTAAATCATTTGAAGCTGCGGGACTGCCGCCAGGCGTCATCAATTTTGTGCCGGGCAATGCGGGTGCGATTAGTGATGTCCTCCTCAACCATCCCGACCTCGGCGGTATCCATTTCACCGGGTCGACTGAAGTGTTTCAGAAGATGTGGCGAACCGTGGGTGAAAACATTCCCAAGTACAAGAGCTATCCACGGCTCGTCGGAGAGACCGGCGGAAAGGACTTTATTTTGGCGCATGCAAGTGCAGATCCGGATGCACTGATCACGGCGATCATTCGCGGCGGGTTCGAGTACCAGGGGCAGAAATGCAGCGCAGCATCACGCGTCTACATTGCGGAGAATGTCTGGAAGCGAATCAAAGAGAAGCTCATCGAAACAACGAATTCGCTTGCGATTGGTGACGTCGCCGATTTCCGGAATTTCATGGGCGCAGTGATCGATCGCACGGCATTCAAAAAACTGGCCGGATACATCGAGGATGCTCGCCGGTCCGAGGATGCTCAAATCATCGCCGGGGGTGAAGCCGATGGTTCGGTCGGATATTTTATTAGGCCCACATTGATCCAGGTCCGGCGGCCGGACTATCGCACCATGTGCGAACAGCTGTTTGGTCCTGTCGTTACGTTGTACGTCTACCCCGAAAAGCAGTGGCACGAAATCCTGTCGATTGTCGACACCACGTCGCCCTACGGTCTAACCGGTGGCGTTTTCGCTACAGACCGCCGTGCCATTGCCGACGCGCACCGCGCGTTACGTTTTGCTGCAGGCAACTTTTATGTGAACGACAAGCCCACCGGCGCCGTCGTGGGCCAGCAGCCATTTGGCGGATCTCGCGCGAGCGGCACGAACGACAAAGCCGGTTCGATGATGAACCTCCTGCGGTGGGTTAGCCCGCGCACGATCAAGGAGAACTTCGTTCCGCCCACCGATTACCGGTATCCGTTCATGGATGAGCCGTAGGCGCCGGAGGCGCCGGCTGAAGCCGGCGCTTACGGCATTCTTCATGCATGTTCCTCCTGGCACCAAGGAGGATGCTATGAAATCGACCGAAGGAATCGTCATAAAGAGAACGTTTCTCGACATTCCAAACGCAGCCCACATGGCAGGGTTCTCAGTCCGGCATTTCCGCAGAATCATTGAAGAAGAGCGCATTCGTATTGTCCAAATCGGCCGAAAGTTTTTCATACTCGGCGCGGATTTCGAACGCTGGCAAGCGACCAAAAGACGGAAAGCATCTTGACGCCGCTCCATCAACTTTGTTGATCCGTTTATGAAATTGTAGCGGCCGCCCTAGACGCGGCCGCCATCTTGAAGGATCGAACCCGCCTCGCTACACTCTCTTCCATGACGACAAACATCGAAACGTTCGAATTTCAGGCGGAAGCCCGTCAGGTCTTGGACCTGATGATTCACTCCCTCTATACCAATAAAGAAATCTTCTTACGCGAGCTGATTTCCAATGCATCGGACGCGCTCGACAGACTGCGTTTTGAGGCATTAAGCAAGCCGGAGCTGATCGGGCCTGACGAGAGACTCGAGATTTGGATTGAGAGCGACCCGAAGGCGCGAACGCTGATGATCAGCGACAACGGTATCGGTATGAGCCGCGACGAACTTATCGCGAATATCGGTACTATCGCGAAGTCCGGCACACGCGAACTGCTGCAGACTCTGCGGGAGCGCCAATCGGCGGACATGCTGACAAACCTGATTGGTCAGTTCGGCGTCGGGTTCTATTCTGCGTTCATGGTCGCCGATCGTGTAACCGTGCTAACGCGCCGCGCAGGGGAAGATAAGGCGACGCAGTGGGAGTCCAGCGGCGATGGAACATTCACGGTTACGGAAGCCAGCAAATGTACTCGCGGCACCTCCATCGTTTTATACCTGAAGAAATTCGATGAAGACGGCGAAGTCGACGATTTCACGGACAAATGGGTGATCGAGCGGATCGTGAAGCGTTATTCGGATTTTGTCGCGTACCCGATCATCTATAAAGACAAAGAGGGAAAAGAAGCTGATAAAGCGCTGAACTCGATGAAGCCTATCTGGACGCGGTCGCGTTTAGAAGTGAAAGACGAGGAATACAAAGAATTCTACAAACATATTTCACACGATTGGAACGAACCGCTCACGTGGTGGTCGTTCCGCGCCGAAGGCCGCTCCGAATACCAGGCGTTGCTCTTCATTCCGTCTCACGC
>QHXA01000484.1:2348-2908 GCA_003222755.1 Acidobacteriota bacterium | reverse complement strand
AGTTTGGATTGCATCTCTACGTTCGCCGGGTCTTGATCGTGGAACATTGTGAAGAGTTGCTTCCGGGTTACTTGCGATTCGTTCGTGGGGTCGTCGATTCAGCCGACCTGCCTCTGAATGTGTCACGCCAGCGGCTTCAGGAAGACCGGCACATCACCCAAATCCGAAAATGGCTGACGAAGAAAGTGCTCGATTCTCTGGAAGAGATGCACAAGAACGAGCCGCAGAAGTACGTTGAATTCTGGAAACAGTTCGGCCGCGTGCTGAAAGAAGGTCCCAGCTTTGACTTCGATAATAAGGACAAGCTCGTCTCGCTTTGCCTGTTCGACTCTTCTGCGGATCCGGAGACGTTGACGACGTTGAAGGATTACGTCGCGCGCATGAAATCCGATCAATCCTCGATTTATTACATCACTGGTCCATCCCGGCGAGGGGTTGAGAACTCGCCTCACCTCGAGGCATTCAGGGAAAAAGGCTATGAAGTTCTTTATATGGTCGATCCCGTTGACGAGATGCTCGTGCAGTGGCTGCCCGAGTTTGAAGGCAAGAAGCTGAAGTCC
>QHXA01000484.1:0-2297 GCA_003222755.1 Acidobacteriota bacterium | reverse complement strand
GGAGCGTGAGTTTTCAAAGCTGACCGATGCGCTTCAGAAGAAGCTTGACGATCGTGTCAAAGAAGTCAGACTGACGACGCGATTGACGTCTTCGCCGGCTTGCCTGGTAGTCTCTGAACATGACGTGAGCCCAAATCTCGAGAAGCTCTTAAATCAGGTGAAGGGGGAAACCACCAAGCAGAAGCGGATCATGGAACTTAATCCGAATCATGAAATCATTGCCAAGATGCGCGACCGCGCCCAGGACCCAATGATGGATGATGTCGCCGAGGTGCTTTATGGGTTCGCGCTTTTAGCGGAAGGTTCAGAGTTATTGGAACCGCTCAAGTTTAATCAGGCCGTGATGCGGGTTCTGGCGAAGACCGTTTGAACGCTTTAGCCCGCGTTCATCAGGCGAGATCGAATACCAGTGCTTCTCCATGGCCCTCCAGTTCAATGTGCTGTTCTTCGCTGATGGCTGCGCCATCACCCGCTTGAAGTGGTGTTCCATTGAATTCCATTGAGCCACGCGCAACCTGAAGCCAGACGTAACGGCCCTGTCCGAGATCATATTCGACAGTTTCTCCTTCAAGCACGGTCGCGAATAAGCGGACATCCTGATGGATCTTAACCGCATCCTCGACGGGCTCTCGTGCGGCGATGAGCCGAAGTTTTCCACGCATATTATCGCGGTTAAACTGCTTCTGCTCATAGCTCGGTTTTATTCCCGTGGCCTCCGGAAGGACCCAAATTTGCAGTAGGTGGGACTGGCTCGGTCCTGGAGGGATTGAACTCACTGTGGGTTACACCGGTGCCCGCGCTCATGCGTTGGATTTCGCCTGGCTGAATGATCGAGCCCGTACCCATGCTGTCCTTGTGTTCTAGGGCGCCTTCAAGAATGTACGTGATGATTTCCATATCCCGGTGAGGATGGGTCCCAAATCCTCGCCCAGGCGCAACACGATCTTCGTTGATGACGCGCAACGCGCGAAATCCCATGTGACGCGGGTCGTAGTAACGGTCGAAAGAAAAGGTGTGATACGTGTTCAGCCATCCGTGATCAAAGTGCCCGCGCTCGTTGCGGTGACGTATTTCGATCATGATTCCTCCGGTTATTAGTATGACAAACCCAGCGAGCTAAAACCCATTTTGTCCACATACTTTGTGGACATTTTAGCTTCGAGATTTCGTCGAGATTTGTCTTGTTTCGGAAATGTCATGGCTGTTACGGTTGGTCCGGAAAATAGGGAAAAGACACATGGAAACGTCCCAAAATACTCCGAAGTTCTCAGGAAAAGACAGGGCAGAAAATGGAAAGACTTAAGGAAGTGATGACTCTGCGCGAGGCATCTCAGTATCTGGGCGTTTCACCGGATACTCTCTACAAATATCTTGGCGAGAAGAGCATTCCAGCCTTCAAGCTGGGCAATCGGTGGCGTTTCAAAAAGGGTGTGCTGGATCGGTGGATGGAAAGAAAGAGCGAGCGCGCAGAATTCGCAAGTGAGCGGAGGCCGAGACGGCTCGTGAAGTCACGGTGAAACGATAAAGTAAGGACATCGTACAGGTATGAGTTTTTTAAAGAAAAACAAGCCGTTGGTTGGGCTCGACATCGGATCGAGCGCCATCAAAGCGGTCGAATTAGCGCAATCAAAGAACGGGTATCAGCTCACTGGTTTTGCGTATGAGCCGCTGGAGCCGGACGCGGTAGTCGATGGCGCGATTATGGATGCGCCAACGGTGGCCGAGAGTATCAAAAGAACCTTTCTGATCGGAAAATTGAAGCCCAAAGCTGTTGCGACCGGAGTTTCGGGACATTCGGTCATTGTGAAACGCGTCGTGGTGCCGGCAGCAACACCGAACGACGTCGACGCTTCCATTCAATGGGACGCGGAACAGTACATTCCGTTCGACATTACCGAAGTGAATCTCGATTACCAGGTCGTCGGGCCCGGCGTCACGCCGGCGGAAGAAGCCGGCATGGAAATTGTCCTGGTGGCGGCGAAGAAGGACAAGATCCAGAACCACACGAACGTGATCAGCCTGGCTGGAAAGGATCCAGAAATCGTCGACATCGATGCCTTCGCGCTGCAAAACGTGTTTGAAGCGAACTACACGGTTAATCCGAAGACCACGGTTGCGCTGTTGAACATTGGCGCCTCCTTAATGAACATCAACATCACAAAGGGCGGCATGCCGCTGTTTATTCGTGACGTTTCTGTTGGAGGCAACCAGTACACGGACATTCTTCAAAAAGAACTGCAAATCAATTTTCAAGAAGCTGAAGACCTGAAGCTTGGAAAAGCGGGCGGTTCAGAAGC
>QHXA01000483.1:2586-5624 GCA_003222755.1 Acidobacteriota bacterium | reverse complement strand
ATGTGGGCAGCCGGCTGTTACATATGTCGATAGGGGGAGTGACGTCACCGGGCGGCACCACACCTACTGCGATGGTCAATATCAATCAATTGCCGATTTCTGTGCTCGCACTGGGCACCGCACTGCAGCAGCGGGTTCCGAATCCTTTCTTTGGTATTCCCGAATCGGGCGAGCTGGGTATTTCTCAGACTATAGACCGCGGACAGCTGTTGCGGCCTTTCCCGCAATTCCGCGACGTTTTGATGGTTCGGCCAAGCCTTGGATTCGGAAATTACAATTCACTCACGCTGAAAGCGGAACGCCGGCTCGATAATACCGGCATCGGTCTCCGTGTGAGTTATACGTTTGCCAAAATGCTCGACAACTACTTTGGCGATTCCAGTTTCTACGGACAGCGGGCTGCAATCGCGCTTGACAACTACAACCTCAGACGTGAGTACGGACTGTCGCTTCACGATGTCCGTCATCGTATGATCATTGCGCCGCTGTTGGATTTGCCGTTTGGAAGAGGCAAGCCATGGGCGACCGGACCCATAGGCGATCGGCTGATCGGAGGATGGAACATCAGTCCCGTAATCACCTTCCAAACGGGCATGCCCGCATCGATATGGCAGAACAACAACAATGCCGGAACTCTCGGGGGAATACAGCGGCCGAACCTTGTGCCCGGAGTCGATCTGTGTACGACCGGCGGCATAACGCAACGATTGAATAACTAGTTTAATCCCGCAGCGTACACACAGGCGGATCCATTTACCCTTGGAAACGCGCCCAGAACTCTGAACTGCCGGATCGCTCCTCAAAACAATATGGATGTGGCTATTCGGAAGAACATTACAATTACCGAAGGCACGCGCGCCAGCTTCCGGCTAGAATTGCTGAACGCAACGAATACGCCCAAGTTTCTGAGTCCGGAAAGCCGGCTTGGCCGTGGTACATTCGGCCGGATCACAGCTCAGGCGGGATTTCCCCGAATCATTCAGTACATGCTTCGATATGAATTTTGATTTCCGAGGAGACTTATGATGAACACCAACATTGCCCGGCGGAATTTCTTGGAGCGCCTCGGTGCGGTCCTGGGTTATGCGGGATTGGCGCCCTTGGAGCTTCGAGGCCAATCGCGCAGCCAGCGAAAGGCGGCGGCTAAGGGGGCACCGGACCCAAAGAAGACGGACTACGACAAACTGGTGAAGCTTGCCAACAACGAGAATCCCTATGGCCCATCCGAAGCGGTGATGGAGGCGATGAACGGTGCTTGGAAATATGCAAACCGGTACGGTTATCCCGACGGCGGCATCGTCGAAGCGATCGCTGCGCATCATCGGGTAGAGCCGGAAAACGTTCTTCTGGGTTGTGGCTCGAGCGAAATCTTGAAAATCGTGGATGACGCCTTTCTACCCGATCACAAGCTGGTCGTCGGCGTTGATCCCACCTATGAAACCGTCTACCGGTACGTGACAAACAGCAAAGCGAAAGCGATCACAATACCGTTGACGGAAGACTACGACGCCGACATCAAGGCCATTATCCGGACGACCAAGTTGAACGCGCGCGATGTCGGTTTCGTGTACATCTGTAATCCAAATAACCCGACCGGCAAGATCGTTCCCAAGAACGATATCAAACTGCTGCTCGACAGTATTCCGGAAGAGATCCCGGTATTCATCGATGAAGCCTACCATCACTTCGTCGATGACCCCAGATATGAACCCTCGGTGAAATACGTGCACGAGGGCCGAAAGGTCATCATCGCTCGCACGTTTTCTAAGATTGCCGGTCTGGCAGGTATGCGGCTCGGCTACGCCGTCGCGCCGCCCGAGATCATCGACTTGTTGAGGCCATTGGTGCTCAGCTACAACACCAACGCAATCGTTAAATACGGCGCCGCCGCAGCGCTGAAGGACACGGCATACGAAACGAAGCTCAAGCAGCTGAACAAGCAGGTCCGCGATAAGACACTGAACGAACTGAAGACGATGGGTTTCGAACTGATCCCATCGCAAAGCAATTTCTTCATGGTTAACGTTAAGAGAGACGTCGCGCAAGTGGGCGAAGAATTCCTGAAGAAAGGTTTTCTCGTTGGACGCAAGTTCCCCCCGATGGACGAATGGCTTCGGGTTTCTGTCGGCACCGAAGACGAAATGAACCGTTTCATGAAAGCGTTCAAGGAGATTGTCCCCACGCCAAAGAAGATTTAAAACCAAAGTCACCGTCGGTACCCGGGTCCACGCAGCGGCCGGCCGGGTCTCTCTTGCGTAATTGCTCCATCGGCGACGACGCGCTTTCCATTCACGAAGACATGGCTCACACCGATGGAATAGTGGTTGGGATCATCAAACGTGGAGACATCGCGGATCGTCACGGGATCGAAGATGGTGATGTCTGCTATGATGCCCGGCCGTAGAATGCCGCGATCATGGAGATGAACGCTCGCGGCGGCCTTGGAAGTCATCTTACGGATGGCTTCTTCGAGCGTGAGCAGGTGCTCGTCCCGGACGTATTTGCCCAGAATGCGCGGGAACGAGCCCCAGGCCCGAGGATGCGACTTCGATTGCGATAGTTTGCCGTCTTCGGCCTTCGCGCCGGAGTCGGTGCCGATGCCGACGAGCGGGTGCTGCAGTGCCGCCCGCACATCTTCTTCACTCATAATCGCGATGATCACCGAACTTTCGCCGCGATCGGCAATGACCAGATCCATGACGGCATCGCGCGGATCCTTTCCCATAGCTGCGCCGATCTGTGTCATCGTCAGGCCTTCGTATTGTCTCAACTCGGGATTGAGCACGGACGCGAGCATCACGCCATCGCCGCCACCCGAGCCATACCACTGGTTCTCCCATGCCGTGACATTAGGATCCAACATCTCTTGCTTGATGCGTTCACGCTCTGCCGCATCGTGCAGCCGGGCAAGCATTTTATCGAGACCACCCTCCCGCGCCCACAGCGGGAGGCACGCGTCCAACCCGTTGGAAGCCCGCGTGTAGGGATACTGATTGGCAGTTATGTCGACTCCAGTTGCCCGAGCCTGCTCGAGCCGG
>QHXA01000483.1:0-2557 GCA_003222755.1 Acidobacteriota bacterium | reverse complement strand
TCGATCGGTATGCTGTCTTGAGATGCCAGATTTGTGCGGGGATTCCGGCTTGCCTGGAGATTGCGATCACTTCCTCAAGCGATTCGAAAATCCGGCCGCTCTCCGACCGTTGATGAGTGAAGTAAACACCGCCGTATTGCGCAGCGACCTTTGCCAGTTCGACGATCTCATTGGTAGATGCAAACCGGTCAGGCACATATTGCAATGAGGTACTCAGGCCGAGTGCACCCTGCTCCATCGCCGTAGCGACGAGCTGTTTCATCTGTTCCAGTTCGGCGGGTGTAGCCGGCCGGTCGTCTTTGCCGATGACGTAATCGCGCACGCCTCCTGCGCCAACAAATGTTGCGATGTTAATGGCAGGCCGCGATTGCGTCTCGAGCCGTCTGAAATAGTCGGCCAGCGTACGCCAATTCTGCGTGACGCCAAAGTGTTCGGCGGAGGCTTTTGCCTCTCTCATCATCCGATCATTGACAGGGGCGATTGAGGTTCCTTCGCCTGTGACTTCAGTGGTTACCCCTTGCAGGATCTTGCTGGCCGCACGGCCGTCGACCAAGACGTTGAATTCGGACTGGCCAAGCAGATCGATGAAACCAGGCGCGACGACAAGATTTTCCGCATCGACAATGAGCTTGGCCGGCGCGCCCGCGAGAGAACCAACTGCAACGATGCGGTCTTCAAGAATCGCAATGTCACCGCGGAACCATGGAGCGCCAGTGCCATCAACGATGCGTCCGTTCTTTATAAGGACATCGAAACGATTGCGTGAGCATTGAACAGCGCTCAACGCCGTCATCAATAGCGCCACGATGAGGATGCGTCTCATGAGGAGCTCCTCATTATCGATTGCCAAATCCAGAACGCGGGAATGCCTGCCAGCAGGATTGCAAATACGAACCACACATTAGCGAAATCCGTGATCAACGCATTTCCCAGCAGAAACATCGCTCCTGCTAAAAAAATCGCCGGCGTGATGGGATATGCCCAAACGCGATAGGGCCGTACAAGATCCGGGCGTTTCCATCGCAGTGTATATACCGCCGCTGTTCCTGCTGCGTAGAAAGGCCATATCGCCAGCACGAAGGCATCCGCAAGTTGCTCGAAATTGCGCATGAGCACGAACACCGCACCCAGACCGGCTGTGAGCCAAATCGCCACGTAAGGACTGTTGAACCGTGGATGTACGGTGGCGATTCGCTTGAAGAACAGCCCCTCATCCGCCATCGCAAAGAAGATTCGAGATCCGGTCAGCAGCGAGCCGTTGAGCGTTCCAAATGTCGAGATCATCACGGTTACAGAGACCACCGTGACGCCGATTCGTCCCACCAGACGCTGAGCAACATCGGCGGCGACGAGTTTAGATTTTGCGATTTCCTCCATCCCCAATATGTGGATGTAGGCGGAATTTGCGGCGAGATAGATGGCAATCACGGCAAAAGTGCCGATCATGAGCGATAGCGGCAGATAACGCTCGGGCCTTCGGATTTCACCGCCGATGAACGTTACATCAGCCCAGCCGTCATACACCCAGAGAACCGAAATCAACGCGAGACCGAAGATGCCGATGCTCGCGGGCCCTGAGGACGGCNGACGGCACAGGTACAGCCTGCGCCGGGAATGCAGCATTTCCGCCGGAAAGGAATGACGCAACCACGAGAATAACGAGCGCAAAGTACTTCATGCTCGCCGTCACATTCTGTACACCGGCCGCGAACTTAATCCCGGCAGAATTGAAGCCGGCCAGAAGCAGAATTGCCATCGCCGCGACATAATGAACGGCGGCGACATCCGAAATGCCGAACATCCTTAACATGTATTCGGCGAAAACGGTGGCGATCGCCCCCGCCGCCGCGGCGCGGATAATCGTTAAATTGGCCCAACCGAACAAGAACGCCGGCAAGCGGCCGAATGCTTCGCGCAGGTAAACGAAGAGCCCACCTGTATGAGGAAAGGCTGCAGCCAGTTCTGCGTACGTGAGGGCACCCGCTAACACGCACAATCCGCCGACGATCCATACCGCAAGAAACAATTTTGGATCCGGAACTTTTGCAGCCACGCCCGCAGGTGACCTGAATATTCCGCTTCCTATCGTGGTGCCCGTGAGCACGGCCACAGCGCTGAATAACCCGAGTTTTCGAGGAAGATTGGTCACGCGGACATACTCTAGAAATCCAGGCGAATCTTGAGTTCGAACTGGCGTGCATCCTGGTAATCGGCCGAATTCGGAATAGCCGCACCTTTCGTCGGGATAAAGCCGAAAGGGTCGCTGCTGTTGATGTCCAGGATCGCGCCGCCTACAAGCGGGCTTGAGCCGAATCCGACTCCATACACGCCCGGCATCGGATGGTTGAATACGTTTTTCGCATCCATGCGGATCGTGCCTCGAAGATTTTCTTTGATCCTGAAACCCTTAGCAATCGCCATGTCGGCGCGCCAAAATGTGCAGAGAAGAGTTTCCGCTTCAAAAAGTACAATATCTTGAAAGAATGAGCGCAACTTAACGCTCGTTCTCTCGTTTGTCAAGGAATGTGATCGTTAGAATTTTCGCCAACTAATGATT
>QHXA01000507.1 GCA_003222755.1 Acidobacteriota bacterium | reverse complement strand
TGGATTTGATGTCGATCTGCATGGATGCGGGTCTCAGCCTGGATCAGGCGATTGTACGCGTCGGACAGGAGCTGCGGCTGACACATCCCGACATCAGCCAGGAACTTCTGCAGATCAACTTTGAACAACGTGCGGGTGTTCTCAGAATTGAGTCCTGGAAAGCGTTCGCTGACCGTATCAGGGTCGACAGTTTAACGCAGTTCGTGGCGATGCTCGTGCAAACGGAACGGTTCGGTACGCCGCTCGGTGCAGCGCTAACCTCCTTCTCGGATTCGCTGCGGACCGACCGCAGGCAGAAAGCGGAAGAGTTGGGCGCGAAAGCTGCGATCAAACTCATTTTTCCAATGGTGTTGTTTATTTTCCCGACGGTGTTCATCGTCTTGATTGGACCGGCCATCGTCGGACTTCTAAGACACGTCGTAACTCTGCTGGACTAAGGTCCGGCAGCCGTTGCGACTTTCTCGAAAGGATGCAAAATGGATTCAGTAACAATGATCAGGGTCGTCTCGGGTGTTTTGGCTGTCGTCGTGTTGTTTGTGTTGGTTTATAGGATGAAAAATAAAACAACGCGCTAGCCCCGCTGCGACGACAACCGAAGGCCGGCTCCATGGCTCGCGATGCACCTGCGGTATCCGTTTATAACGAGACAAAGCAGACGGTGCTGGCGACGCGAGTCGTGGTTGCGGATACCGGCTTGGGCCGATTGATTGGCTTGCTCGGGAGGCGATCTCTCGAGCCCGATTCCGGTATGTGGATCGTGCCGTCAAACGCCATTCATACATTCGGTATGTTGTTCCGATTCGACGTTGTGTTGATCGATAAGAGCTACCGCGTGGTTGGATTACGTGAGCGGATTCGGCCGTTCACTATGACCTTCCCCAACTTTCGCGCCCAAAGCGTGCTGGAGCTCCCCGTCCGTACAATCTCAAACAGCCGCACCGCAGTTGGCGACCAGTTGCGAATTGAAGAGGTGTAGCTCACTCCGAACATCCCGAAGGAGTGATGGGAAATTAGCCAGGGGTACGCGTTTTTTGCGTACCCCTGGAATCGCAAACAGAAGAGACAACCGGGGGTTGCGCTCGCTCCCGCTCGCTTGACCCCCGGCTAATTTACTTGCACGCCTCCGGCGTGCTCCAGCGCGCCATAGCCCACCCGCTGGTATACCACGTGCACCATTGCCTTCGAACGGTGGCCAAACAAATTGAACCATACGGATGCCACCGGACGCCAACCAAGTTGATTGACAGAGGTCAACAAGGTTGAAGTCTAGGACTGCGGAGACAATAAATGCTGAACGTAGCCGTGCTGATAATCGCCGCTGTTTCCCTGCTTACCATTGGTTACTTTCTGCTGGTGAAGTCCGGTAATTCCAGTTTCTTGAGCCGAAGACGCTAGCTCAGCTCACTCGTTTGCCGTGCATGAGCATGTCGAGTGCGTGCTCCATGGATCCGGCAGGAGTGATTTCTCCGGAATTGATGAAGAAAATTTCATCCGCATTGGCAATCGTGTTCAGCCGGTGCGCAATGATGACTTTCGTGGTTGATGGCGGGAGCCTCTCGAGTATTTGCTCGAGCTGTTGCTCGGTTACAGTATCGATATTCGCGGTCGCTTCATCGAGAATCAAAATTTCAGGATCTCGCAACACGGCCCGCATGAACGCAATGATCTGCTTCTGACCTAAACTGATCCCATCTCCGGTCGATGTGACCTTCGTCTGAAGCCCCTGTTCGAAACGCGAAAGCAGCCCTCCAACATTCCGTTCGTTCAGCAACGCCACGAGCTGTTCGTCCGAGTAGTTCCGATATTGCTCGTTGCCATAGAGGACATTGTCGCGAATCGTGCCTGTAAACAAGAACGGCTCTTGAAGAATGAAACCGATTTTCCTCGCCCGGGCTTCCGGTGGGTACGACCGGATATCTCTACCGTCGAGCAAAACCCGTCCGCCCGTCGGATCATAAAGCCGGGCCATCAACGAAGCCGTTGTCGTCTTACCGCCGCCAGTGGGTCCAACCAAAGCGTAAGTTTTGCCTCGTTGCAGCTTGAAGGTCGCATCCCTCAGTACTTCTTCTTTTCCGCCGGTATAGCTGAAATACACCCTCTCAAATTCCAAAAGGGACGAGGGGGCGGCCCCCTCGTCCCCTGACGCCACCGGAATAATCGGCATGTTCGATTCGAGCGCCAGGACCTCCGAAATCCGATCGACAGCTGCGAGAGCAAGCTGGAACGAAGACCACAACATCGCAAGTTGCCGCAGCGGCATATAAAAGCTATTCACGTATAACAAGAAGCTGATGAGCAAACCAATCGTCAGAGTCCCCGCGGCAATGAGGTAGATGCCATAGGACAACACAATCAACTGCGCCAGATTGAACGCAAGTCCATACACAGGCATAAAGATGCCATTCGCGATACCGCTAGCCACGGACGCGGTGAAGTTCCGCTGATTGGCGTCACTGAATTTCTCGCGGAAATAATCAAGCCGATTGAAGGCGACGATGACTTTGAAGTTGCTTAAACTCTCCTGAATCTCAGCGCTCATACCGCCCAGCGATTGGAGGCTCTTCAGGTTTCTCCTTTTCACCCATCCCGAAATGAACTTCGTGAATATCAAGACGCCGGCTGCCGGCAATAAGGCCGCGATGCCTAAACGGATGTGCAGCGCCAAAAGGAATATTGCCGCCCCCGTCATCAGGAACAGATTTCCCGCGAGTTGCACCAGCGATTGCGAGAAAAACAGATTCAACTTGTCGGTGTCGTTATTGATTCTCGAAATCAGGTCGCCGGCTTTGTTCTGATTAAAGAAGGCCAGCGGCAACTCCTGGAGCTTCGTGAACAAGGTGTTTCGCAGCTTGAAGAGGACCGTGCGCCCGACGGTGCCCATCGCCAGCGTCTGGTAATAACTGGCCAGAAGACCGCAAAGGTACACACCCAGCAGAATTGCGGAAGATACCAACACGCCGCGGAAATTCCCGCTGCCGATGTATATGTCGACCGTGCGGCCGATAATTCTAGGACCCAGCAACGAGGAGGCCGAAGTCACCAGCATCGCTGCGAATGCCAGCGTCACAATCCGCTTCTCGCCGGCTAGAAGCGGCGCCAGCCGCTTCAGCGCTGTTCCGACAGGGGCGGACAGCTGCTGTTTATCTCCCCTGCTCAGCGTGTAGTTCGTAATGGGTAATGCTTCGTTGCGAATCATAGATCTGTACGTATTCCGGTGACGTCTCCATCAACTGCGCGTGCGTGCCGGAAGCCAAGACCTCGCCCTCCATTAGAAGAACGATCTGATCATAGTTTTCAACGGACGCCACTTTCTGCGTGACCGACAGCAGCGTGATGCCCGGGTAATTGCGGTGCACGTTCTCCAGAATCTTGCGCTCGGTA
>QHXA01000506.1:3690-4147 GCA_003222755.1 Acidobacteriota bacterium | reverse complement strand
ACAATGCAAGCACGTCTGGTTATTCCGGTCGATCGCAAAGCGATCTGACGGTCCGGTCCCATTCTTTACGATCCCAGTCTTCGTCTGTCTGCCTGGCCACTGGTACCGTATCCAGGCTCCCGATAAAAATCTCGTCTCGACATGGAATTCGAGTTCTTCTTTAGTTTGAGTTTTTTAGATGTGTCTTGAATATTTAGACGGGAGGCACAGGTGCACCCTCTCGGTCGTTAACCAACTTCACTCGGGCGCCCGAATCGCGTCTGTGTACTGTGAACGCTTCATCTCGAAGAACGGAATCTTCCTATATATGTCTTGTAAAAACTTTCTTGCCTCAACTTTCACTGGGACCGGCAAAGATGGGAGGATCGTGAGACACTTATTCCACTCGTCCACGAAACTTTTGATTTCATTCTGGCCCTCGAGAGTATGGTGTATCCATGAGACCCTCGTGTCGAGC
>QHXA01000506.1:0-3608 GCA_003222755.1 Acidobacteriota bacterium | reverse complement strand
GCCGGCGGGAGTGTTGTCGCGGACGGCGACGTACTGCTGTAGGTGTTTGATCTCGTGGTTCACCGTTGCAATGAGATCCTCCCTCACCTGGCCGGAAGTAAAAATCCGCGGTCCGACGGCAACTCCGAAAGCCTGCCGCTTGCCGGTTCCGAGGAAGACTGTCTGGGCAGCATCGCCGGTGACAGCACGATCAAATAGAATCCGATCGGCGCCCTTGAATTGTGCGAACCCGGGTGCCGAGGAGGAGTCGAATTTGATAGGAAAGGTGTCGCTCCATCGGAATTCTGGAACAGTATGCAGACCGGCGGTATTGTCGGCAGGCAGCGCAGTACCTTGGTGGGAGTCCAGAGCCACTCGAATACCTGCCGCACCGCCACCGGTAAACAAGCCGTCGGTCGCATGCAAAATGAAGTTGCCGTTCAGCCTGACGGCCACATCAAAAACCTTACGCGTGTTGGCCGCATTGGGCGGCAATTGCGGACTACCGCCGTACTTAGTAGTAACGACGTTAGGATCCTTGCCCGGCATAGGCGACGTGATTTCAAATCGCCCGTCGCCATCCAGATCCCATTCAAAGCTGTACCCGACTACTTCGTTTCGGCCCGCGACGAGCACCCGGAAAAAAACTTCCTCACTCGCTAGGTAAATTATTTTTTGACGACCCGTTTGTTGTACCCGCAGTTTAACAACATTGATCTTGAGCCTGTCGACGGAGGCGCCCGGAAAGTTCACCTCAAACAGGACCTGGCCCGGCTTCAGACCCTCGACAAAAATGCTTTTGGGGAGGGTGTTGGCGGCAAATTGCGTCTGCGGCGGATTGCCGGTGAGTGTGATCACATCAGTGGCCTTGCCTTTTGTTTTCTTCGGCCAAAGACGAATGCTGTCGGCTGCATCTTGGGACTGTACGTTGAGTGTGACGTTGCCTTTCTGACCAGCCGGCTTCACATCAAGTTTGATCTCCAGGAGGTCGTCCTCGTTAGGAGTGTCCTCCAAATGTTCGAAGTCGAAGATCGGCTCAAGTTCCCGATGAGGTGCAGGAGGATTCGCCGGCCAGAATTTACCATTATCATGATCATCATTCACCCGGACTGGAGCACCGCGGGACATCTTGTCAGCATTAGGAACGCCGGGCGACGTTATTTCCAGTACCGCTTTCGGCGGGGCGACTGTTGACGTAGACGACGGTTTAGCTGGCGGAGCAGGTGCGGTTGTTTTCGTTTCTCCAGCCATGTGGGCTTCCTGTTAATGTTTTATCGATGTCAACTGTTGATTCCTGAGGTGACCTCAGCCTCCTTCTGTACCGTCGGCTGCAGGTTTGGTCACGGCTGGCTTCGCTCCTCCGTCATGCCACTGTTTCAACTCAGCCTTGATGTCCTTGAAATCGCCCGTGGGGTTACGGCCAAAGTCCAACTGGAACGCCAACACCTTCTCTCGCAATCCGACTTGATGAACGTAACCCACATTATGGAGACGCTGCAGGGCTCCCTCAGCGCCTTCATCGGTCGCATCGTCGGGAGGCGCGACGAACACTTCGTGTGCAAAAGGGAAGATTTGCTCGTTACTGCGATCTGGAGTGGTCCATTCAATGCGAACTTTGTCAGGGGTTTTCTTGGCCACGACCGTGATAAAACCCTCGTCGTCAGCTGTTCCCGGGACCGAAGAACTTCCCTGTACGATCCGCAACGGCGCCTGCTTTATTGGCTCTTGTTCCGGGCCGCATAGTCGGAGTCGAAACACAGCCAGCTTTCCAGTACCCTCGCATGGCGAGGTGTTCGCCAAGCGGTCGTAAAAACGGCAGGCGAAGGTGTCCTGAGTGTTTTCATACAAGCGGCGTGATTGTTGCGGGTTCCGTCTTTGCTGGCCATTCGAAAAAAAACGCTTCTCGCAACCTGCCGGACCTTCGTTCCACCGCGGACAAGGCCACTGAATAACATCAACCCGCTCTGCCTTGGCGAATACAAAGATAGTCACACGACGATTCGGCAAATTTTCGGTATTGCGCTGCTCCCGCGCTTCCGGCTTGTGGAATTCCTTGTCCTCCTCTGTGGAAAAGACCAGAACTGGGTTGAACTCACCACAGCCTTGATAATCTGCTTTTCCATCCACATCGATTCCCTTTCCTAGAAAGTCTTCCTTCTTCAGCTGAAGCGTCTCCCCGGAATCGTCGGCCTGACATAAGAAATCCATATAGGCGCGGAAAAGCTTTTCTCTCGTGGCTGGTCCGGGATCGCCATCAACCGTCAAACCCGCACCCCGAGGGCTGCTCTGGAATAATCTCACGGCACTACGAGTTAGTTCCCCCATTTGATTGTCAATCGGACCTGGAGAAAAACCGAGTGCCTCAAGCGCAATTTGGATGGATCGCGTCCCCCAGTTATCACCCATCATCGGTTGGCTAAAAAGCTCTTCCCAGATTTCAGGGGCCCGCGTCAGAAGCGCAAAAATCGCGCGAGCACGGCGGCCGCTCAGCTTTTTGTTGTAAACATCATCGCCCGTCGGATCCGTATGGGCAAAAATGGAAATCGGCGAGTCAGGATGCCCCTTCAGAAGCTGGCGAAGTAGAGCGATTTCCGTTCTCGCGCCAGGTCTCATGAATGAAGAATCAAACTCAAACCGCGCATCGTCCATTCGCCAACAAGCGATAACTTTGAGAGGCCTTCGAACGACATTAAATTCCGACGAGGTGGCAGGAGCGATTGCCAAGCTGAAATCAGCTAATGACGAATGCACGCCGGTTCTTCCAGCATCACTCAAGTCAGATCCAATAAAGATGGTAGACATGTAGGTACTATTCCAGCAAACAGTAGTAACGGCGGTTCCACTCTATACGACGCTGAGAAAATGGTCCTGTCCGAACTGACTTTCCGCAACAGACAAACAGGTAGCGTCACAACCCGCTCTCTCATGACGCAACCTTGACATCATGCGTGCTTGCTACGTTCGCGTCGAGTTCGTCTCGCAACTTTACAACCAGTGGCCGGACCATGAGCATTGAAAAAATCTTGAATCATGCAGTGATTGCAGATAAGCCCAGACTGGGATTCTGCTGCCGTCACCCAAACTGCGAAGCGAACGTATTCGACCTATCGCATGGGATAGACAACTGAGCCGTTCGGATTGGGCAGCATGAAGGATAGAAACCTGTCACACGGCAGTGAAAAATAGCTTGATTCGAGTAGCCGTCTCTGCAGTCGTTTTTGGACGGACTGAAATCCGCGTCACGCGCCGTGAATGTTTGTTTCTTGGGCACTCCCAAGTTGGAGCTAATCCGCCATGGGTCGTAAAAGCGAGGTTAGACTCCCGCAAATAGCGTCCCGCCCGCCCGCTGTCACTCCGCAATCGTTGCTCGTTCCGCCTTCAAATTCCAAATCTAGCGCGAATGGGCCAAGGTCCAGAGCGATGTCACTGATTAGTGAGTTCATGATTCACCTCCTCGCCGGCGTATTCGAGATCAAGTATGGGAACGACAATGTGTCCGCCTTCCGGCGCGTAAATCAGAACTTCACAGTTCCGGTTCTTTTCCTGAAACACGCGGAATCCTGTTCTGCTAAATGTTGTTTGCGAAGGCAGGCGGTAGAGTTTGGCCTCGAACAGTACCCAGGCCATTA
>QHXA01000505.1 GCA_003222755.1 Acidobacteriota bacterium | reverse complement strand
CAGAATGAGCCGTCCATTATCCTGAATCGGTACAATTTGAAGCTCAACAAGGGAATTGCGTCCTACAGTATCGCGCACCAGTTCAACACCAACTTCCTCTATCAGTTGCCGTTTGGGTCCGGAAAAGCTTTCGGTAGTGGGGCCACCGGCTGGGTGGACAAACTGATCGGCAACTGGCAGTGGAATGGCATCGTCAGTGTGCAGAGCGGCTTTCCCATTACGCCTCTGGTTGGCTCCAATCGATCCGGCGACGGAAACGGCCGCAATCCGGATCCGCCTAACTGGAATCCCAACTTCAAAGGGAAGGTGGTTCTGGGTGTGGACGAGTTCAAGAAAAGCGGCCACTACTTAGATCCCAACGCGTTCGTGCTGCCGCTGGCCGGGACCTACGGAAACGTCGCGCGCGGCGCGCTTCGGGGACCCGGTTTCTTCAACATGAACACCTCGTTGTTCAAGCGGATTCCTCTGAAGGAGAGGCTGAACATGCAGTTCCGGGTCGAGGCCTTCAACGTCCTCAATCATGCGAACTTCAGATACCCCGAGTTGATCATTTTCTCGGGCAATGACATTGCCGGCTCGGCCGGAGTCATTCCATCAACGGCGAACCGCGAGCGCCAGATCCAGTTCGCGCTGCGGCTCGAGTTCTGACCCGGATCTGCTCAGTCGACGAGGCGAGGCCACTGGGGAGCCTCGCCTCACGCTTACATTAAATTGGCAGGCTGGTTTGAAGAAATGACATACTAAGCGCCGAAATGTAGGAAATATAAGTGCCCTCAAGTGTGGACAGCCGGCGCAGGCGATGTCGCAGTGTGACGTGTTATGTCAACTCCGAAGAGTGGCGTCCAAGAAAGGTCATGACTTCCTTGGCGCCAAAGCACAATGTGCCATGGCTGAGTAGTTCTGGATAAAGTTCCGAAAGGTGTTGGCGGCCCTTAATGAGAATATCGGTTGAGAGTTCGCTTTGAGAGGTGACCCAATAGTGCTGACGGTCTTGAAGAATGTCCTGCATTTGTGGCGTAACCAGCTTGGCATACTTGCTGAGAATCTTGGGCCAGTTCAGACTCGCGAATCGATTGGCGAACTTCTGTGCTCGGACCATGTCGTCTATCCAGAGAAAGGCATTCTCCTGTTTGCTAAAACGAACGCCATTCGCCTTCAACTTGCGCGCCAGCCATTCATGGCCGTTCAAATAGATCTGGATCGGCATGGGAAACCACGTTTGAATGCGTACGTGGATTAAGCCGAAGTGGCGATCCATGAAGTAGAAGTACAGCTGCAGACATTTCCGTCGTGCGGGTTTGACAAAAGGGCGCTGATCCGGAAGTGGCTTCTTGAAGAGAAACGCTGCGCAATCACCTTTCAATATCGGGTTGCCGCAAACTTTGCGGCGCCGCCGCGAAGTTTTCGCTGAAGCCGCGAAGTTTCCGGCAGCACCGCAAACTTTACGCGATCGAAGGAATCTTTTGCGGCCTTGCCGCGAAGTTTCCGGTGTCACCGCGAACTTCGCGGAGACACCGCAAAGTTTATTGTGGTGGACCGCCGCGCCGTGCGCCTGCGCCCAAGAAGCTTAGGGAATTGGCGAAGCGCATCGCCGCCGGCGAGAGAGCATCTTCTCCGCTCGGGAGATTCATTCCCTGGATGAGATACAGCCGGCCGCGAGTGAAGAACACGTTGGATACGAGCCGGCTTCGATCCGGGCATTCGGCTACTGTAATATCTTTGAACCAAGTGCGAGCCGTGTCAGCCGCGCCACGCTGGCCAACGCGTCCGCCGCGGCAGTCGATGGTAATGAACTGTCCTAAAACGGCATTGGCGCCCGGAGTGACGCGCGAGATGGATATTGAACTAACGTCGCCGAGCATTGTCAGGTTGCTTTCGGCTTCACCGAGAAGTGTGGCACCCTCCTCCTTCCGATCTAAAAGATCGACGGCGGTCGCAACATAGAGCGCTTTATCGTCTTTGAAGGAAAAGATGTGAGCGGTCGCCGATTGAACGAGACCCGTATGGTAACGCCCTGTGGAGGCCGCCGGATCGCCGGGAAATTCCACAAGGAAACCGAGTTCGCGCTGTGGATATTCCTTCCAGGCGGCGGCTGTCAGACTGGATGCAATCAGCACCGTCCCAATCAAGAAGCAAATAGGGCGCATGGGTCCCCCTTGGTTTAGATTGTTTTGGGGAATCATGGTATAAGAACTCAATCGAAACCAGCAAAAAGAGTCGAAACCATCTCTGCATGGCTGAGCGCCAAGGGAGGATTCCATGACCGTGAAAATGGCCGGCTTCATCGCCGTTGTCGTTGCCGTCTTTGCCATTCAGGCTCAGGCGCACCATTCGTTCGCAATGTTTGATCAGGAAAAGACGATCGCCGTCTCGGGAACGCTGACGGAATTCGAGTTTGCCAATCCGCATTGCTGGCTGCACGTGTCCGCGCTGGATCCCGCCACCGGCCGCACCCTCGAGTGGGCGTTTGAAATGGGCTCGACTGGTCAGATCGGCGCCCAAGGCTGGAAAGCCGACACGGTGAAACCGGGCGACAAGATCACCATCCAAGCGCATCCGATGAAAGACGGCTCACGCGGCGGGCAATATCAGTCTGCAAAACTCGCAGACGGCCGAACGATTGGGCCGGGCCCCAACGCAAACAACAACGCCACTCGATGACTGGTAAAAGATTTAGCCAAGGATGACGCGCATTTTTAACTCGGCGCCGTTATAAAACGTGGGCGAGTTCCGCTGTGATGCCCAGCTTCGCCGCCCAGCGGATTAGGTATCGTTGATCTAGTCTGCCGCGCATGCGCTCAACGACGCCAGCCGCATCTACGAAGTCTTGCGGTCTGCCAACCTTCAGTTTTTGAAGCAGCAAATCTTCTGCCGAGGGAAACCAGAGATATCTGCTATCGAAGCGTTTCTTCTTCCGTCGTGAAAATGCCGCGGCATCGTGTTCATCACGACTGAGCATCACATCGACAGGGATGCGCCCTGAACGGAAGCGTTTGTGAAATGCGCGGAGCATCGGGTTATATCTGTCCCATTCTTCATCGAAGTGAAACCCCAGATCGCCAAGTTTGCGCACGAGTTCTTTTGGTACTTCAGTGGTTTGAATTATGAAGTCCAGATCGAGCGTTGCGCGTGGCCGTCCCCACGCCGGCAGGGCGAATGCGCCGATCACCATATAGGGCACCCGGATCTCACGTAGGGCATCGACAATTTGGATGAGGCTGTCCTTAAGAACGGCCGCGCGAGCGCCGCGGTTTGACACGACGAATTTTCCGGATAGGTTTGAAGCCGTTTTGAATCCAGATCAACTCCTCGCGGGAAGAGAACGCTTCGACCATATCCATGGCGAGCTCCGATAGGGCGATAGAGTCGTTGAGCGCGTCCTTAAAGCGCAACTGGCGGAGGTTTTCGTTGCGGGGCATACGGTGGCCTCTGGAGGATTGCTTCAAGGTGAGTGAGGCAGTCACGTGCGCATTATGGCACGAGCGTGGCGTTTCTATCAGCATCTCCCAGCGATCTACTTCTGCTGAGTTTGGCCGGCAGGGAGGCGGACGGCGTCGGCGTAAGCGTTTTCTTCGTCAATGACGCAGTAATGCTCGCCTATTTCCCATTTCGGTTCTAAGTTGTACTGCTTTGGTTCATTGACCCAGGGCAGTACAACT
>QHXA01000504.1 GCA_003222755.1 Acidobacteriota bacterium | reverse complement strand
TGCCGATAATAGCAGTTTTCTGGTCGACGAGGATCATTCTTCCATGGCAGATCAAGCCGCCCATCGGGCCGGTGCCGGCGATTTGAACCGTAAGTCCTTGACGGGCTTTGGCGGCAAGTAACGCAAGCATTTCCGGGTCTGTGACGCGGTGGTCGATTATCCGGATGCTGGATGCAGCATCCGAAATTATCTGGGTCAACCGTTCCCGGGATTGCTCCGGCCCAATGATCAAACGCTCGGGCATTTCGGGCAGCGGTCCGGCGACCGGTGCCGCGCAATCGTTCTTGAACAGAGCTTTCAGACCCGACACAATTTGCGGATCATCGCTGAGTACCATGAAATCGCATGTGGTTTCGAAACACTTCCGTGTGAAGTTCAGTGACGTGACGAGCGCCGGTCCATCGTCGGCGACGATGTATTTGGCGTGATACTTCATGACGGCACTTTTGTACGGCATGACGTGAGCGCCAAGACTCTTGAGCAATGCCGTCAGGTCTTTCAGCTTTTCCTTCCACCCCCTGGCGCGCTTCGTAATCAAGATCCGGACGTCCACGCCTCGCTTCACGGCGGATGCCAGCTCATCGACAATGCTAAAGTCATCACAGCGAAACATGGACAACACGAGAGCGCGATTTGCCGAGCGCATGAGCTGAAGAACGGCATCGCGCCTGGCCGCAGGTGCGAGGATAAGCCGGTCGGTTCCCTGACTTATAGATCCCATATTCAACGAATGCCCAACTTCAGCGGCTGCCCATCCTGGCTGAAGTATTGGAGAGTTCCTGAGGCGGCTTGGCCCGGTCCGCCGCTAAACAATATGAACTGGGTCGTGTAACCCGCACCCTCGACAATCTGCGGAAATACGGTGTTGGCTGCGGCAGCCGGTTCATCTTCCGCAACTGGTGGGGTTGTGGTGATGAGGAAATCGCCTCGCTGATTGTATCGCCCTCGAAGGCCGGTCACAGAAATGGCTGCTGGACTGGAGATCCGCAGCACGCCTTGAAATGAAGCCGGCAGGGCAGCCAGTCCGGGCACCTGGTTCAAAAACAGCGCGGTCTGGCCATTCGCCGCGACAGTGATCGTCGCCATCAACCCGGCGAACGTGCCCTCCAGATCTGCAAGCTCAAGGTTCACGATTGCCGGACTCGCTCCGGAATTGGCAATGGCGATTCCCGTCTGAACCGATCCGGTTTGAGAGTGCGCGAAATCCCCGGACGATTCTGCATACAGACGAAACGCGGAACCGGCTCGGGCCGCGGGAATGCCGGCTTCCGTTAAAGTCACTCCTGCATTTCGGAATGAAAAGATGCTGACACCCGATGGCGTGGCATTATCTGCGGCCGGGACAACACGCACGGACCCGGTTGTGAGACCGTCAGAAGTGCCGGCACTTTGCAATCGGAATGAGCCGTGCGCTGGAATCGAATAGCTGAAGCCGCTTACCAAAACCCCATCAGACGAGAAGAATTGTAACGAGCCCGTTAAAGCCTCGTCGCTCGGATTCACCAGAATCACCTGTGTAGTCCATCCGCCGCCATCCGCAAAGTGCGGAAACACCAGGCTGCCGGATTGCCGGGCAGTTGGCGCCACGGGCAATGTCGTAATCAGAAAATCTGAACGTTCGTTCGTCATCCCGCGGAGCGCGATCGCGGCAACAGGCACTGAAGAAGCGAAGGTGAAGCTTCCCGTCGCGAGCGCCCCACTATTGAATGGCGCGCGATTCAGGAATTGAGCCATCTGGCCATTCGCTGGAATACTTGTGGTTCCCCCACCGAAATCGCGGCCGGTTGCGTCTGTAAAGTAAAACGAAAGGGTTGCGGGTTCATCATTCGGATTCGCGATGGCCACCCCTGTGTTTACGGGACCGCTTATTTCTGCGTAGATCCTTCCACTTCGAATCAATGACGAGGCGGGCACCGCAGCTTCGCTGACGATCGTGTCCCCATTGCGCAGGCTGAAGATGGCCAGCCCTGCCGGCCTGGCATTCCCAGCATCGCTTTGAATTCGTGCATAACCCACTTTCAGGTCCGTGGCCGCGCCCGCCGCCGTGATGGTGAAACCGCCCTGATTGCTGACGGTGAAGTTCTGCGAGCTGATTCCGCCTGCGAGTTCGACTTGCACATCAAAGGCGCGCCGGCGGGCAAAGGCGAGCATGCTGGCGACCTCGCCATCGAATTGGTCGTTACTGCACGGCCTCAAGACTCCGATTGCGCCGGGATCGCATAGTTTGAACGGGTCCGCGTATGCAGCTTGCCGGATCTGCTGATACTCTTTATTGATCTCTCCCTCCAGCCATCCGCCCCGCCCGCCGGCTATGTCCGCCGCGCGCGCTAATACGCTGCGATAAAGATCCAGGAGTTCGGGGACCTTCAATGCTCGCCGGCTCAGAACATTCGTGTCGATGCGCCGCATGATCGGCCAATCCAACGAAAAAAAAGTGTTGCTCTTGTCCCACGGAATGAGCGTGTGCAGGTTCTTGCCTGCGAAACGGTAAAGGTAGAAGTTGTTCAAGCCGTAGTCGCCAACCAACCCGTCTTGCTCCGCAATAAAATTCTCGGCGGCGACCTCCGTTAAGAATGTCTTGAGATCCACAAATTGGGAGACGCTGGCCTGGAATTGTTGGTCCGATGCTTTGTTGATGGCCTGGACCATCGACGCGATCGGCGCCGCATTTGGAGTCTGGTCTTTGGAAAATTCCGGCTCGAAGGGAACCGGCGAATACGTTGCGGGATTGGAGCCGCGGTCTTCAAAATAGAATTCATCTTGATATTGGTAGTTGTACAGATACCCGGAATCCTCGCCGAAGCGGGACTTCACGAATGTCTTGTCCACGGACTCCACAATCGTGTACAGGCCGGCGTATTCGCCGTTGACAAACACTTTCGCGTGCGTCTCCCGCGCGGCAGGCATGCCCAGTCTCTTGAAGAATTCCATGGATACCCGCTCGTGCATCATCGATGCATCCTGCGTATTCGCCCGCAGCACAACACTCTTTAGTCCGAGAAAGCCTTGCCTGCTCTCGTAGTGATCGAACTTGACCAACAGGGACGGTTTGATTCCACTCCGGCTGCCTTGACCGCGCGACCGAACTGCAATCTCAGGTGACGCTATATCTTTCCCATTGAACACCCAATGGAATACACAGGTGTAGTAGGTATCTTCGAGAAAATTTTTCTTGAGCAGAGCCCAATCATTTGGATGAAGCTCAAGCCGGATTTCCTGAAGTTTATCTGGATCGAAGAAATCGGCATCCGTCTGTGCGAGGGCACGTGCCGGAAACACAATCGCGACGAGGACGACGAGCGCGGCTCTATTCAACATAATCACATCGCGAACTGTAGCCGAATGACTGCCGTCCAGAAAACGTTTCGCCCTGTAACGGCCTTTTTCTCGATGTCCGTGATCCATTCGCGCTCGCCGTTCGCCTGTAGTTTTGCAAAGTGATTGATGTACCACGTCGGGCCGAACGTCCAGGTTCGATCGCTATTCGGCAGAATGTTCGCCGATCGGGGGCTTCGTGACGGCACGGCCGTCACGGAAGCACTGTAGAACGTGAGGACG
>QHXA01000503.1 GCA_003222755.1 Acidobacteriota bacterium | reverse complement strand
TTCTCAAGAATGGCGCGCAATAGAAGCTGCATTTTACTCGCGGTGCTGGCTGGTCTTGCAGCGGGCATCACGTTCTCCACGATATCGGCCGTTTTGGCTGATTCGCCGGCGGAATCTCCGGAGTTCTATTTCACGCGATTGATATACCGGCAGAACCCGATTCCACACGGGTACTTTGCGCCATACACGATGGCAAACCCCGGACCGTATCGATGTCCGGAGTTCGGAGGCAGAAACTTTTTTCCGCCTCAGGGCTGGGGCTGGGCGACGGATACTCCCGGGGCCGATTGCAAGTTGATGGGTGCCATCCACCGGCTAACGGGACAGCGCGTCTATACGAATCCAAATTACATTCAGATCATGGATCCGGATCTGTTCACGTTCCCGTATGCTTACATCGTAGAACCGGGGCAGATGTACTTCAGCCGGCAGGAAGCCGAGCGCCTTCGCGAATATTTGTTGCGAGGCGGTTTTCTTCACCTGGACGACTTTTGGGGACTGGATCAAAAGGAGAACGTCGAGACCGAACTCAAGAAAGTCTTTCCCGAATATTCGATGCAGCCGCTGCCGCTGACACACGAGATCTTCCACACGTTTTTCGACATCGATGAAATCATTCAAACGCCCAATGAGGGACAAGGTTGCCGCGGCGGACGCACCTGGGAACAGTCCGACGATACTCAACCTCGCGTTTATGGAATCACCGATGAGAAGGGCCGTCTGATGGTCGTCGTGACGTACAACACGGATCTCGGCGATGCCTGGGAATTCATGGATCTGTATTGCTACCCCGAAAAATACTCCGGCTACGCCATCCGTGTTGCGATCAATTTCATCATTTATGGAATGAGCCACTAGGGACGTGCCCGCGCACGCCGGAGGCGTGACAGGAAATTAGCCGGGGGTTAAACGAGCGGAGCGAGCGCAACCCCGGTTACCTGAAACCAAAAACAGCCGCACCCTGGAAGGGTGCGAGGAGTCCTCGACACCCCTTCAGGGTGGCGGATTCCTGAGTGGTCGACGTATTCCAGGGTACGCAAAAAACGCGTACCCTGGCTAATTTCCTAGCACCGCTCCGCGGTGCGTTTGCAGGGCTTCAACATGCCGCTACCGCTTCTTTAATTCTTCCATGGCCCCAATGATCAAACCCTTGGAGTCCTCGATCTGCTGCATGACAAGGCGAATGTCCATCGCGGGAAATTGCGGCTGGCGCTGACTGCGGCAATAGACACCGTGCTGGCCGACGAGGGCGAGAGCGTCAGTCAACATATCCAGCGCTGTCGCCAGACCGCCGCGCACGGGGCCCATTTGGAAATCATAGCGTTCCTTAGCTTCGCGATAATGCTCCAGCAACAGACCCTCCGATTTACAAACCGTATTCGTTGAACCGTTCAGCCATATCAACCAACGTTTTCAGACCAAATGCAGTGGCGCCAGCTTCGTAATACTTCCAATCTTTGTCGCGAATGAACGGCCCCGCGATGTCCAGATGCGCCCAGGGTATATTCTCAGGAACGAACTCTTGAAGAAAAAGACCGGCGGTGAGAGCGCCTGCGACCGGGCCGCCGATGTTGTTGATGTCCGCGTATGGGGTCTTCAACATATCTTTGTATTCCTCCGGCAGCGGCAGTTCCCAAAACGATTCGCCCTGATTCTGGCCGGACTGGATCACGGCCTGGATCAGGCGCCGGTCATTCCCCATGATTCCTGCCACACTGAGTCCCAGCGCGCGGACACAAGCCCCAGTCAGTGTCGCGATGTCGAGGATGTGCGTGGCTTTCTCTTCTCCGGCCAGATGCAGCCCGTCGGTCAGGATCAACCGGCCCTCGGCATCGGTGTTATCAACCATGATGGATTTGCCGTTCTTCGCATAAAAAATGTCACCAGGGCGCTGGGCTTTGGCATCAGGAAAATTTTCGGCAGCCGGCACGATGCCCGTGACATTCACCTCGGGCTTCAATTTGCCGATGGCTTTCATGGCGTACAGCACGGCGGCGCCACCGGACATATCGCCTTTCATCTCGTACATCTTGTCTGCAGGTTTCAGCGAAATCCCGCCGGTATCAAACGTGACGCCTTTGCCGACGAACGCGAGGTGGCCTTTGGCTTTTCGGGTCCGGTAAGCGAGCCGGATGAGCCGGGGAGGTGACGCGCTGCCGCGTCCGACCTGCAGGAGTCCGTTATAGCCGTCCTTCTGAAGTTTCTTTTCATCCCAGACTTTGATGTCGAGATCGGCGTCTTTGGCAATCTCCTGCGCGGCTTCCGCGAGATATTCCGGCGTGACGACAGAGCCGGGCTCGTTAATAATGTTTCGGGCTTCATTCACGACCCCGCTGACGAGCGTATATCGCGAAACATAATGCCGGGTACTTTGGTCGTGCGCCTTAAGGCCGACGATGCTGAACTGCATCTTGTCGAGAACACTTTTCTCCTTCTTATAACGATCGAAAGTGTAGCTGCCGAGAATGGCACCTTCGACCGCCTTCCCCACAAACCTCAGCGCCGCATCCGTGTTCAACAACACAGAGACGCGTGACAGGCCGTGATCCCTGGCCAGCCGAATTGCTCGCGCGACAAAGATCTTCACGTTCTCCCATGTGTTGTAGCTCGTGCTGAGTTTCGTGGAGTAGACCGCGAGATTGCGCACGCCGCTGCGTGAATCGAGAGAGGTGAAATAGTCGGTCTTCAGCCGTTTCTTCTCGAGATCGCCGGCGATGCGGCGGACCATTTCATCAATGGGCGATCCGCTCAGGTCGTGGAAACTTGTTTCTGGATCGAGGATCACGACCAGCAAGTCAGTGCTCAGTTGGGCGGGCCGGTCATACGTGAGCTGGATCTTCATGGCTGCTCCTTTGCTCATCGAATGTAGCATGGCAATAACATACTTGATGCATCGTGGTGGCCGGTCTGAGTATCCTGATTGTTTCGATCCGAAACATGTGTTCCGATCGATTGCGGCCAATCGTTACAGTTCGCCGGCCGCTCTGGAAACCTCACATGCGTATTAGGCTATAAATATCTGACTGCATTTCACTTGCAAAACTCTTTCGTATCGTGCCGCTTTGGCATTCCTCCTGCAATAATCCATCACGCTAGCGTGCGAAAAATTTTTGTAACCGATCAGGAATCAGGGTCGTAATTAGGAGTAGCTTCATAAATTTTATAGTTTCTCTCCCTCGCCCACTCCTCTCATAGGCGCGAAAGGCGGTTTCGATGGTCCGCTCCCAGCGAAACCGCCTCTTTTTTTGTCTCGAATGGACCTAAGTTGGGCGCCTCTGTTGGCATTTTGGGTTTGATGCGCGCAAAGCGAGAGTTGGTCCTCAAAGACGCGGCAGTGACGAAGCCTTCCGCCCTTGCCGAATTTCTCGGCGAACTGAAGAAAAGCGATTCCGCCTCGGGCTATCACTACATACCCCCTCGCGAGCCGCGGCTGGTGGAATTTCCAGCCGGTCTCCATTCGCGGTTGCGGCAGGCGCTACGCCATCGTGGCATCGAAAACCTGTACTCGCATCAGGCGCAGGCGTTCGACTTCGCGAGAGACGGCAAGAATGTGGTGATCGTTACGCCCACAGCATCCGGAAAAACCCTCTGTTACAACCTGGCCGTGCTGCAAGCGATCCTGAACAACCCCGATGCGCGAGCCCTCTACCTGTATCCGACCAAGGCG
>QHXA01000476.1 GCA_003222755.1 Acidobacteriota bacterium | reverse complement strand
TTCCGCCAATCGATCGAACGAACGGGAGCTATGCCGCGCATCTATTCCAACATCGAGAAGACCCGCGCCGAACTCGCCCCGATTGAATTCATTCAAGGAGCAATAGACACAGTCCATTTCGGAATGGCTCCGAAATGGGCTGTAGTTGTTTGCGTGGCCCCTGCCGAACGATCAGTCGTGACGTGTGAAGCGGGAAGCAGCTTCGAGGTACGCCACGATGAGTGGATGTGGTTTTCCGCTTCGTGAGACAACCTGAGGCACGAATAGAGTAGAGATAAAGAACGGATGTCCCGGCAATTCAACCATCCGCGCTGTTCCGTCCTCGTCGTAACCGGAAACCCGCAACTCTCTGCTTCGGATTTGGTCTTCGAAAGCTTCATTCAGGCCGTAATTGCACGCAAAGATTTCCGCTGCCTCGTTCTTCCCGTAAATCCCGTGTGCCTGAGTGCCTGGAATAATTCTTACCTTTCGTTCTTGTCCAACAAGCGAGCACGTCAGTTTGCTGATCAATTTCAGTGGTGCATTTGGCGAGGATTCTTCGTGATCCGCATCAGTGAGCCCTAACACGTTGCGTGCATACTCTACCAGAGCATGTTGGAATCCGCCTCAGGTTCCAATGAAGGGCCAACCTTGTTCGCGTGCAAAGCGGATCGCGCGCAAAGCGCCTTCCATGCTGCGATAAGGGCTGCCCGTTCCGCACCAGATCGCATTGCATTCTGCCAGGCGAGATTGGGCGGCAGTGTTGTCCAGCGTATCGGTATCCAGCCACAGAGATTCGGCCGCAATTCCGAGAGCTTCTGCGGCATGCGCAACGGATTGTTCAGTCGCTACATGATATTTGTTCTTCGGATCATAATCGGCAACGATTCCGATGCGAATTGCGCGTTTCATATTCACGAGAGTCTACGCTCGTACCTGCTCCCAAAGCACATCTGGTCAGGTACTCGGGGATCCTGGGCCCCTGCCGCGAAATGGAGAGCGCGGAGACACAGAAAGCTGTGTCTCCCCGTCTCTGTGGTTAATTACGAGTCACCGGCATCGCAAACACGAATCGTTGTCCATCAGGGCTGACGTTCTTCCACTGTGAGGGATTTCCTGGCAGCGGACCCGGCAATTTGAACAGAAGTTTGGGAGAGCCTGCCTGGAAAGATGGAGTCGTCGTAATGTCCACGGCCATAACTTCCCAGTCCCGAGTCATGTAATACATTTCTTTTCCGTCCTGCCGCCAGAAAACCATACCGACGGAGCCCAATTTATCTTTGGACACTTGCACGGCTGCGCCCGGTCCGGGTGCCTCGGGCTTACTCGCGTCAAACGGACGTACGTACACTTGCATGTGCTCGTGATCGGCTTCGTTCGACAAATAAGCGAGGAATCGGCCGTCGGGAGAAAACCGGCCTTGAACGACGTCGTAATCCTCTCGCAACCACTCGATCGCTTGTCGATCCAGGGCCTTCTGATCTGGGCGCAATTGAACGAGCAATAACACACCGGTGAAGAAGGTCAGGAACTTTCCGTCGGGCGACCAGTCCGTGAGTACCATTCCGGCACCCGGCGTGTAACGGAATAAAAGCTCTTCATCGCCGGTTCCGTCCGCCGCTTTTCGATAAATTCCGGCGTAGCTCTCACGCGTCGAAACGTAGGCCACCTGTTTGCCATCCGGAGACCAAACGGGCGCGTTTTCCGGTGGGGTGTCGTTCGTGACGGCAGTACCTTTGCCAGTGGCGATATCAACTGTCCAGATATCGTTATTTCCGGTCTGGGGGTCGTTTCTCATGACCACCAGCTTCTTCCCATCAGGAGAAACACCGGGCTGTACGAACAGACCAGGTTGGCCAACGGTGCTTACGACTTTCCCCTGACGGTCGTAGATCGTGAGCTGCCGCAGTTGCGGCGGTGGTACGGCAATAACGAATTGGTCCCCGCCGCGGTTGACGCTAGCCACGCCTGGTGCGAGGGGTGTGCCTTCGCCGGTCCGAAACAACAGCTTCGGCTTTTCGAATTTAAAATCTGGAGTGGTGGTGACCGATACGGACATGATTCCCCGATCGGCGGCTAAGTAAAGCAGTTCCTTACCGTCTCGTCGCCAAAATGCCATACCCTGGCCGCCCTGCTCGGAAATCTGCCAGGGTCCTGCGGTTGCGGCGCCACCTGCCGGATCGAAAGGCCGCACGTAGACCTCATTTTTCCCCGACTCGTTGGATACATAGGACACGAAACGATCGTCTGGAGAAAGCCGTGGACCCTGGAGCTGAGACTTGCTGCGGAAAATCTCGATGGGTTTTTTCTCTCCGGTTCCCTCGAGCGGCAGGGCTAACAACGCACCGCCTGAAAGGTCTGTCGAAAAATAAGTGATGAAACGGCCGTCTTGGGACCAGTCCGTGACCGTCATGACTCCGCCGCTTCGGTACAGAACTTCCTCCTGTCCCTCGCCGCTAGAAGCTTTTCGATAGATGGCGAAAGTCCCCTCGCGCAATCCGACGTAAGCCACATACCTTCCGTCTGGAGACCATGCCGGCGCCGATGCTTGCTCGCGCCTTTTGCTGGAGGTAATCTGTGTGCCCTTAGCGGTCGCGACATCGAATACCCAGAGATCCGCGTTTTCCTTATCGACATCGGTCTTGATAACGGCAATTCGCTTCGCGTCCGGAGAGAAGACCGGCTGGGCATATAGATCCTTGGGTCCTACTTGGGCCATCGTTTTGCCCTCGCGGTCGAACAGGGTGAGCTGGCGGGCATTGGCCTCAAGGATTTGGGCAATAACCTTGGCTCTTTCCGCCGGGTCAGTTGGAAGCTGGGCTTGTCCGGGAACAGCGGCTAGCAACAACGCGGCTAACAGGACCGCGGCTGAGGTAATGATCGGAATGCGGTACGAAATCTTCACTTGAAATCTCCCTTCCCCTGTAGCGGGCGCTAATCAGCAGTTTTGTGGACACGCAGACACAACTTTTCCGTCCGGTAGTGTCATTACCCGGAGCAGTCCCGCACGAGACCCATCTCGGGCGCGGCTTGCTTCCGCTGTGACCGTCTTGCCGAGAGCCGACTCAATATCGCTCCTGTTGATGTCGCGCGCGCGGAAGAAGGAGGGCGGCGGACCTTCCAGTGACCAGCTTTGCACTTGATCCCCACTTTTCGTGTCAACGATCAATTGGATATGGGGATTTCTCCAGTCGACCTTGCTGAGGGTACCGCTGATGTTCACTCGATCATTGAAGTCGAAAAGCGCCGTCATGTTGTGATGGGCCCATGCCGTTCCGGCGGCGAGCAGGGCGACCAGGAAAACAAAAACCGCAATTCTTTGTTTCATGAGAATCCTCCCATAGATTCTGTAACGGTCATTACGGCTTGGTGATTAACAAAGTTCCTTGAAAAGACTGTCCAAACATCACACGGTTTCACGGTTTGATCAAGGATTTGATCAAGAAATTGTAGACGCGGCTATTCGGATGCGGTCGGCTAAAAACGTTCTGCCTTATGTAAACCTTCGGGTGGCGACAGTGGCGACAGGCCGGGCGCGCGAAGGAATTAAGTCCGAGATTTCTCCGGGGGGTGCGTCATGAAACAGAGTTTTGGGTGCCTTTGGTTTTGCACCCAATAGTTCGGACGTCAGACCAGCGCTCAATCGAGATGCTG
>QHXA01000475.1:4611-7190 GCA_003222755.1 Acidobacteriota bacterium | reverse complement strand
GCGAGCGCCATGAATCTGCGAGTTGCCCTCGTGGTCTGCAATTTGAACATGGACGAAGGAAACATCGGGATTGAGGGCGCGTAAAAGAAGATACTCCTCGCCGGTGAAGGGGCACTTCATGCGTTTCACGTCTTTGGCAGCCGATCCAGCTTCCAGCCGTTCCAAAACTTCGGAAGACAGGAGGGATTTAACGGGAATGAACGACAGACCTAACGCACCAGCTAAATATCGGAAACAAATCGTGAGGCTGCTGTAATCGTGTGCATCGACCGACCGTGTCTCCCGAGCTCGATTCACACAATGCACGGGACCAAAGCGATCGAGTGAACCACCGCCCATAATCAGACGACTGACCAAGCCCGCCCCGACGAGCAGATCCGTGTCCAGCCCCACAACGCCCTGAGATAAAGTGAGATTTTTCTTTTGCTGGCGGATCAATTCGTGAGCGACTGCGATACAACCTCGATTAATCGCAAAGCCCCCCAGGGCAATGTGCGAACCATCGGGAATCGTCGAAACAACTTCGGCAACTGTTTTTACTTTGTCAGCCATAGTGATGTCCGGAAAGGCGATGAGGCTATCAAAAGTGGAAAGGGAACTTCAAGCGAGATTGATGAGAACGAGAATCGGAAAATGAGCAATTCGCAATGCTCAGTACCGATCCCGTTCTCATGCCGTGACGTTTTGTCGACTCACGTCAGTACCGTTTGAGGGTGAGAATGCACGCGTCGTTTTCTTGAGTACCGGCGAGAAAGGACTATAATTCGCACCTCTGCCATTTCGCCGAATCCCGAGGGTCACGGAGGCCTATGAAGTACTCGCCCAATCACCCGCCGGAAACCCGTCTCCGCACGCGTGTGCGGCGGTGCCTTGCGCTCCTTCTTTTGGTGTCCGGATGGACTGCTCCGCTGTTGCGTTCTCAGATCGCTCCTTCGCAAACGGCGGAGCCCACGCTTTTGGAATTAGGCAGAACCATCGAGCGCCAACTTGCGGGCGGGCAGTCGCATGAGTATCAGTTCACTCTGCAGGCGGCCCAATACGCGCGAGTATCGGTGGAACAACACACCATTAATGTGGCGGTCGCCGTTTTCTCGCCTGACGGCAAGGAAGTGTTCGCGGGAGATGAGTACGGGGTTGGCGCCGCCGAACCGATCGAACTGATCGCCGACACCGCCGGTGTTTACCGTCTGCGGGTTACGGCTGCCGAGCGGACGGCCCCAATCGGCAGCTACGAGCTCAGCCTCCGTGAGGTGGAAACGGCGACAGATCGGCACAACAGCCGCGTGGCCGCGACTCGGGCAGTTGCCCAGGCGGCTGTGTTTTCGGGAAACCAAACGCGCGACGAGCAACTCAATGCAATCCGGAATCTCGAAGTGGCGTTGGCGCACTGGCAGACCGCCGAGGATCTTGCCGAGCAGGCAAAAACGCTCTATGCGATAGGCGTGCTCTACATCGACATTGGGGATCAGCAGAAAGCGCTCGATTACACGACCCGGGCCTTGCCGGTCGCACAAGCCTCTCATGACCGTAGGATTGAAGCCTGGGTCCTTGATGCGATCGGGCAGGTATATGACCATTTCGCCGACAAAAGGAAAGCGGTCCAATATTACGGTCAAGCGCTGCCGCTGATGCAGGCCACGAATGACCGGGCCGGCGAGGGCAATATCTTGAACCATCTAGGCGCTGCGTATCTCCGCCTGGGAGAGAAACGTAAGGCTCTGACGAGCTTCGAGCAAGCCATGCAGATCTTTGGCGAAATCCAGGAGCGTTACAGGCAGTCCACCTCGGCTAATAATATTGGAGCGACCTACGATGATTTGGGCGAGTATCCGCGCGCACTCGAACAATATCAACAAGCGCTTGCGCTGCGGCGCGAGCTGGAATGGCCAATCGGCGAAGCGCTTACGCTGAGTAACATCGGCTTGGTCTATTTGAACCTGGGTGAATTCCAAAAGGCCCTGGATGCACTAAGGGCTGCGCTGGAGATCAATCGGTCGCTGGACAATCGCTGGAATTCAGCCGTAAACCTCAACAACATCGCCAGAGTGTATGCGAGTCTGGGTGATCGTCAGCATGCGCTCCAGTTCTTCGAAGAAGCGACCGAAATCCTTCGCGCGATCAAAGATCAATGGGGCCTGGCGCATACGCTCAACAACCTCGGGGAGATTTACGCCGATTCTGGCGACTACCGAAAGTCTCTGGCGTTCCATAACGAAGCTCTTTCTTTCGCGCGTGCCGTGGGGGATCCGGATACGGAGGCTGCCGCACTCAACAATATCGGCAATTCTTATGCGAAGCTCGGAGACCGGGAGAAGGCGCGCGAACAATTCGAACGGGCGCTGGCGATTCACCGAAGTGCCGGAAACCAGCGATTGCTGGCCGGCACGCTACGGAACTTGGGCGCTCTCCACCGGGACGGTCACGACTACCAGCGAGCCATGGAGTACCTGGGCGAAGCATTCGACATCAGCGGCGCCATACATGACCGAAGAGGCGAGGCCGCCGCGCTGGTCGGTCTGGCGCGTTTGGAACACGACCGCGGGAATCTCTTGGCTGCACGCCAGCGCGCTGAGGAAGCG
>QHXA01000475.1:0-4583 GCA_003222755.1 Acidobacteriota bacterium | reverse complement strand
CATTGTTCGCGTCCGTGCGTGAGGTCCAGGAGCTGAATGTGCACGTACTGATGCGGCTGCATGCCGAGCGACCCGGAGAAGGATTTGGCGCCGCTGCGCTGTTAGCGACTGAAAAAGGGCGCGCGCGTTCTCTGCTCGAGTTGCTCGGGGAATCAGGAACTGAGATCCGACGCGGCGTCAATGCCGCCTTGCTCGGTCGCGAACGCGAGCTGGAGCGGCTCATTTCCGGAAAGGCGGAACAGCAAACGCGCTTGCTGAACGCGAAGCACACCGATGCCGAAGCCGCCGCGACGGAAAAGGAACTGAACGCGCTCGCCACAGAGCTCGATCAGGTCCAGAGCAGGATTCGCGAGACAAGCCCGCAATACGCCGGCTTGACGCAACCGGTGCCACTCGACCTGAAGGACATTCAGGCCAAAGTGCTGGACGAGGACACGGTCCTACTCGAATACGCGCTGGGCGCGGAGAAGAGTTACCTCTGGACCGTGACGCCGTCATCTATAGATATTTTCGATCTACCTTCGCGAGCTGAAATCGAATCCGCGGCCAAGCTCGTCTACGAACTCCTGACAGCCCGCAACCAAAAGCCGCAGAAAGAAACACCCGCCGCAAGAGCTGCCCGTGTGCGTCAGGCTGATGAAGCCTTCCTCGCTGCCGCAGCGAAAGTCAGCAGTATGCTCCTTGGCCCAGCTGTCGCGCGCATTCGAGATAAGCGGCTGTTGATTGTCGGCGAGGGTGTGCTGCAGTATCTGCCGTTCGCCGCATTGCCGGAACCCGCGCCAGAGCCAGCTGGTGTAGCGAAGCAATCCCCATTAATCGCGAAGCACGAGATTATCGCCGTGCCCTCTGCCTCAGTCATTGCGGTTCTGCGCCAGGAAACAGCGGGGCGCAAACAGGCGCCGAAAACTCTGGCCGTGCTAGCGGACCCCGTGTTTAGCTCCGATGACGCAAGAGTCGCGCAGCAAAAGACCAAGGCAAGTGCAACGACTAAAGAGATCGCCTCGACTGATGCCATCCGATCAGCCACAGATCTAGGCTTGCAGGATTTTGTGAGACTCCGGTTTAGCCGCAATGAAGCCGAGGAGATCGCGCGGCTCGCGCCCGCCGAGGCTAGAATGAAGGTTCTCGATTTCGATGCGAGCCGCGACACCGTGCTCAGGACCGATCTAGGACAATATCGGATCGTGCACTTCGCGACGCACAGCCTTCTCAACAACGAGCACCCGGAGTTATCTGGCGTAGTGCTCTCCCTGGTGGACCGCGCCGGCCGTCCCCAGAACGGATTTCTCCGGCTGCATGATATTTACAACCTGCGCCTCGACTCGGACTTGGTCGTGCTCAGCGCCTGCGAGACAGCCCTGGGAAGCGAGATCAAGGGCGAAGGGCTCATCGGCCTTACCCGCGGCTTTCTCTATGCGGGCGCGCCGCGTGTGGTGGCGACGCTATGGAATATCGACGACCGCTCGACGGCGGAGGTGATGAAGGGATTTTATGAGGGCATGCTGGCGCGCGGCGAGCGGCCGGCGGCCGCATTAAGGGCGGCCCAGGTCGCGATGTGGAAAACGAAAGGCTGGGACGCGCCGTATTACTGGGCGGCGTTCACCCTTCAAGGAGAATGGCGGTAGGTCAGGTGGGAGATGCGGTCCGAAAAATGGTCCCTCACGCAGGAAGCCTTCAACGGCTTGCTCGCCTCGCTCGCGCCCGACCGTGACGTCGCCGCGAGGCGCTATCTCGAGGTCCGCAAGAACCTCGTGCGCCTCTTCGAATGGCGAGGCTGCTCTACACCTGAGGAATACGCCGACGAGGCTATAAATCGATGCGCCAAAAAAATCGGAGAAGGAGAGCAGATCCGCGATGTCGCGACGTATTGCATTGGCATTGCCCGTATGCTTTTGCTTGAAATGAGCCGCGAACGCCCGAAGGAAGCGCGCTCCTTGGACCAGGCGCCTGAACCCCACACGCTGCCCACCGAGCCCGGAACCGATCCGGAACGCGGCGTCGAATGCCTCAGACGGTGCCTTGCTGAGCTCTCGCCCGAGAATCGCGATCTTATCCTGAACTACTACCAGGGCGACAAAGGCGAAAAGATCAAGAATCGAAAGGGACTAACAGAACTGTTCGGCATCCCTGCAAACACGCTCCGCATGAGGGCGCTGCGTTTACGCGAAAAGCTTCAATTGTGTGCCGAGAATTGCATACAGCAGCCGGAAACGATGCCGTCGTGACAAATTCGCAAAATCCGTCAGGTTTATATGAGTGGTAGCAAATCGGAATATGCGGCCAGAGCCTATTAACGAAATGTTGCTGGTGAAATATTTGCTAGGGGACTTGTCCGAAGACGAACAAGTGCGCGTGGAGGACCGGGCCTTTGCGGACGCGGACTACCGGCGCGCGCTCGATGCCGCCGAAGCAGATCTGATCGATGCCTACGTGCGCGGCGAATTATTGCCCGTGGAGCGGCGCGCGTTCGAACGGCGATTTCTGATTTCGCCTCAGCGTCGCAAGAAGGTGGCGTTTGCACGCGATCTTGCAATCGTCGCTGCGGAAGCGAAAGCCGCCGAATCGGAGACCTTCATACGGTTATCCGCATGGCAAACCCTTGTCCGCTTCGTGCGCGGATGGAACCCTGCGCTGCAGTTCGCGGCAGGTCTGGCCGCTCTGATTGTTGTCGCTGGGGCATCGTTGCTCGCCTTCCAGTATGCGGGGATGCGGTCCCGTGTAGCCGTGCTCGAAACTCAAAGACATAATCTTGAAACACGGACCGAAGAGCTACAGCGACAACTCGGCGAAGAACAGGCCCGCGCCGGCAACCTCGCCGCCGAAGTCCGGCAGCAGCAAACTGCGGGCGTCACGCCCCCTCAATCATTAATCGCATCTCTGCTCCTTCTACCTGGTCTCTCGCGCAGCGAAAGCCGCCGGGAGCAACTGGTGCTGAATCCTTCCACGCAAATCGCGCATATCGAGATCCAGCTCGAACCGAGGGACGATTACCCGCGATTCCGCGCGGAGCTTCGCACAATCGGTGGCGACGAGGTTCTGATTCGTGGCAATCTCCCAAGGCGCGCCGCCACGTCTGGATATACGGTATCCGTCGACGTGCCCGCCAGCGCACTCGCCATGGGCCAATACGAACTGGCTCTCAAGGGAATCCTCAACGACCAATCTCTGCAAGATGTCGGCTACTACTACTTCAGCGTGCAGAAGCAGTAAAAAATTCCGCGATCGCGAGGGGAATATCACCTACTTGGGTATTGTGCGGAAATGACGCTCACGAAAACTGAACTTCAACGGACCCGAAGGCCCCGAAATCCATACGAACCTGATCCCCGGGCGTCACTGGGATCGGTGTGATGCAGGTCCCGGTCGTCACAACCTGTCCCGCGAGCAATCCTTCACCAAACTGGCTCAGTTCATTCGCGATCCAAGTAAGCGCGACGCGCGGGTCGCCCAGCACATTGGCGCCGATGCCGCTGGAACTGTGCTCGAGGTTCCGGTAACCGTCAACTTTGTGTTGCACGAGATCGAACTTACGCCAGTTCGCCTCTGTCGGTGTGCCCAAGATAAACCAGCAAGCGCAAGCGTTATCGGCGATCAACTGCGGTGCTCCCACGACTGTGTAGTCCTCGAAACGAGAATCCGGAACCTCAATCGCGGGATGTAACGATTCGACGGCACTGAGCACTTTTCGTTTTTCCAGGTCCCGCCGAAAGCGGAACGCAAATTCGGCTTCAGCCACGCGCATGATGTTGCCGGTAAGAGAAATCCTGGCGCCACTCTCGACCACGCGCTCCTTCAGCAGCCGGCCTGCAAGCGGACCATCCACGCCGATGTGTGCCTGCCCCGCACGACTCGTCGCCGCGATCTTCCATCCGGCAATGCCCTGGCCGGATAGCTCCGCGAGTCGTGTTTGAATTGCATATGCGTCGACACGATCTGCGGGCCGGCCATGTTGGGGCAGTTCCTCAATTCGACGCGACTGTTGCCAATTTTCCCAGAGCGTTCTTGCAGCAAACTGGATGTCCTGTTCCGTCACTCCATGAGGATACCTGCATTGTTCGGCGATTTCGACAGCGGCAGTCGAGTATGTAGTCGCGTGGCTTTAGCCCGCGTTCCGAATATCCCGAGATGATTGCTTTTCGAGACTGGTTCGTGGCCGAGATCGGCGCGCGCCTGATTGCACACACGAGTCGGCGCGCGCTTGATAAGGGTACAAACCCCTACGATCTCGGCACGGCGCGCTGCTGCGGCCTGCTGCGGACGCAGGCGTTGCTGGATGCACTTCGAGAGTATGGGGCCGACGCGGCGTTGGGCGGTGCTCGGCGTGATGAGGAGCGGTCGCGGGCAAAAGAGCGTGTGTTCTCGTTCCGGGACGCTCACGGCCAGTGGGATCCAAAGAGGCAGCGGCCGGAACTTTGGTCGCTCTACAACGGCCGGGTCAGCCCCGGCGAGCACATTCGGGTGTTTCCGCTTTCGAACTGGACCGAGCTGGATGTGTGGTCCTACATCGAGATGGAGGATATTCCCGTCGTGCCGTTGTACTTCGCTGAGGAGCGGGAAGTCGTGGTGCGCGGCGAATCGCTCAT
>QHXA01000474.1:3572-3814 GCA_003222755.1 Acidobacteriota bacterium | reverse complement strand
TTTCGCCTGTTGAGCGACCATGTCGTCCAGAAAGGCCCATCATTCAAAAATCCAATGGAGACATCACTCGACGCATCGACTGGGCAGGTTACCGTCCGTTACACAAACGACAAGGGTCAAGAAAATCTCATAAAGCAGCGGCTGGATTTGCCCGCAGATGTCGCCAACGGCCTGCTTATCACGCTGATCAAACATATCCAGCCGAGCGCCCCCGAGACGACAGTGTCCTATGTTGCGACGAC
>QHXA01000474.1:0-3520 GCA_003222755.1 Acidobacteriota bacterium | reverse complement strand
GGGGAGCCACTCTCGCATGGCACGATCAAGCTCAAAGCCATGCACTATTCCGTGAAAGTGAAAGTCGGAGGTATCGCTGGACTGATAGCGCCTCTAATCGGTAAGCAGCCTCCCGACACGCAGATATGGGTTCTTGGCGGCCACGCTCCAGCATTCGTCAAATTGGAAGGCCAACTCTATGATGGCGGCCCTATTTGGCGGGTCGAGTTGGCCACTCCCGCCAAATTCCCATAAAGATTCAACGATCCCTACTCTCGCTTATACCGCCCGGAGCTGAAATATAGTCACTCGCAGACTGTCCGGTAGTGATTTTAGTTCCATCAGTGCGGCAGGCATGACTATGTATCGTTGTAATTTTCTCCTTCCAATTTCGATTGCAGCCGAATGGGCTGCACGCTCATGACGCGAATCCGATCACTTGATATGGTTCTCCAGGCTTGTGAGGACCAATTCGGATCGTCACCCTCAATGACGCTCCGCTGCCTGGCTGTTCCCGTCCGAAAAGACAGCGCAGCCAATCATCCATCTCCCTTCCTTCCTCGCGTCTGAAGTTATGGCGAAGCAGGGAAAATTCGGTCATCGATGATCAAATGTCCCTCCGCTGTACCCGACGAGGACGGCCAGCAGGAACTGCTCGTCATCTCCGTCCAGTCCGAGGCCATGGTTCAGGAGGCCGTCGAACACGCCTCCGAAGGGGCGGGCACTCAAGCCCAATGCGGTGGCCGCGAGGATGAGATTCTGGGAGATGTGGCCCGCTTCGGCGACCAGCATTCGGTAACCCCCTTGCCCGTACTTCCTCTCGTGGCGCGGAAAGAAACCGGCCAGGCAAATCATCGCGGCCGCACCGGATACCATCTCTCGCTCCACGGGCAGTGCGGCGGCGACGAAATGAGCCCGATCGATATCTGTCCTCACCATCTCGAGCTCGTTCTCGACGGCCCGGTAATGGTATACACCCGGCTGCAGGCCCTCCACGTCGAAGACGACCGGATAGATCTCCACCGCGTAAAGGGCTCCGCTCGCAGGGTAGGCGCGGAGCTTCACCTCGCGTCCCGCCCACGACATCGCTCCCGTGACGCCGCAAGCGGTGCACAGCAACGCGTCGAAAGCCTCCCGCTCAATAGCGTTCCTCAGGAAGTCACGGCGAGAACGACGCGAACGCGTCAGTGCGTGGAAATCGCGAAGGCGGTCTGGGACCGATGAACTCAGCGCGATCCGCGGCGCATCGGGATACGCGCGGTAGTTTCCGTCCGTTGCCAACTGCAGGACTTCGCCGCTCTCCAGGCCGCCTCCCGGCAGGACACCCTTTTTTGTGACCGAATGCAAGAACCGGCCGATAGGTCGTCCTGAGACGTCAATCGTACCGGTGGCGGCTAGTGCGGCAAGCATGCGCGCGGCTGTGGAGCGCTCGCTGACTGGAAGGCTGGAACAAATCTCCGCGACCGTGCGTTCCCCATCCATCTCCCGGATCATCCGCCAGAGGATGCCGGAACTGCCCGATATCCTCACCTCGCGGAGGATCCGACGTATGGACGTGCAACCGGGATGTTGTTCGATGATCGGCTCACCCGGCGGAAGGTAGAACCGCACGACTCCTTCATCATCAGTCGAACAGCGTGCGAACGGCGCCAGCATGGGGCACACGTCGCCGGCCACAGGAGCCGGCTCCCCGGTCAATGGGAATATCTTGCGCTCGCGCTGGCCGTCGACGAGGAGATCTGGGTCGAAGACGTAGTCGATGCTCCGATCTTCATAGAGCGTGACATCGAAAGAGGTGTCGACTCTCGATTCGATTGGCGGTCCAGCTGTCTCGCCGGCGCGTCCCTCTTCGATGCGTGCCGCTTCCTGGCGGCGCCGCTCCGCTTCATCCCACTGCCGCAGTTCCTGCGCCAGTGCGGCAAGCTGTCTCAGCGCCATGGCCGCGCCGCGACAATCCCTCAATCTTTCGGCAATCTGGAATGCGGCTTCGTACGCCTCTCTCGCCTGGGGATGTTGACCGGTTGCGCGCAGTGCGTCACCGAGCCCCGAGTGTAGCGTCCCACGGAGACCCTCCACTCCGTCCTCAGGCACGGTCAGTTTTTCGGTGACTATAATTGCTTCTCGAAACCTGACGATTGCCAGGTCCGGCCGGCCGCCCAGCTGCAGGCATTGGCCAAGCCGTTCGAGAATCACCGCCCGGCCGTAGCTCGGTGTATCTCCAAGCCTCCCCAGTGTGGCGATAAACCGGGGCGCATACCGCTCGATCTGCCGGTAGTCGCGCGCCCGCGATTCGAGCGCAGCCCTCCATTCGCTGTCCTGGTTGGCTGCTGCCTCCTTGCCAGCGATGTTTGCGAGGACGCCATAGGTTGCCCAGATCTCCGGTAGAGTCGGGTCCAAAGTATGCGCGACGGCAAGCGCCTCCATTGCCAGTTCTCCCGCCTCGACGATGCGAAGTGGTTGGTCTTGCAGCAAGCCGGCGAGGCTGCTTAGGTGGCGCCGGAGCTGAAGGCGATTTCCGATTTTCCGATCGATATCGATCACCCTTCGATACCACGCTTCCGCGGCCTCGAGTTTGCCGGACGCCTGACTGAGGATGGCCAGTTGACTGTAGGTCTGAACGGTGCCCGCCAGATTTCCCTGTTCCTCCAAGATACGAGCAGCTTCCAGGTAGTGCTTCTCCGCCTCGTTCGTCTGCCGCATTTCCTGGAACACCCGGCCGAGTTGATGCCAAACGACCGCCTCCATCGCGGGTTCGCCAATCGGCTGCAGAAGCTTCAGCGCCTGGCGGTAGCGCTCCAGCGCCTCCGCGAGCTTGCCTTCCGCCAAAGCGAGCGCGCCGAGTTGTCCCAGGTCCACGCCCTGCCCCCGCGGGTCTTTCAATTCCTCGGCGATCTTTAGAGCCGCTTCGTACGCTTCCCTCGCCTTGGAGTGGTGACCGGTCACGCGGAACGCATCTCCGAGGTCCGAGTGCAGAACACCACGTAGCTGCTTCACGCCGTCGCTTGGTGCGAGCCTTTCGGTGACAGCGATGCCTTCGCGAAACTGCGCCACGGCCACGTCTGAGCCCCCGCGAAAGTGTGAGCAGCGGCCCAGCCGTTCGAGAATCACCGCCCGGCTGTAGCTCGGCGCATCGCCGAGCCGCGCAAGAATGGCTTCGAAAACCTCCGTCGCCCGACCCAGCTGACCTTGGTCCATCAGCTGCTGGGCCCGTTTGCCTTCGGCGACGTACCACGCCTCGGAGGCGTCCTCATTATGGAGAGATCCTGATCTGGAGGAATTCATGGTGAGTCATCAGCGGGCACGCCTCCGGCGTGCCCTGCACGTCACGGAAAACCGATCCAGCGTCCGCCGATGGCAACCGTGGTCCACAGCGAGAGTGAAACCAAGGCCGCCAACCTGCTCCTGCCGGGATGCACACGCGCCTCATCCGCCCTAGCCGCTATTTTGCGACGAACCGAAAAAGTGAAGACGAGCACCAGAAGCAGGGACACCATCTTCACCCAGAAGAACTTCAGGAAGTAATACTTGGTTGCGAAACACA